>NZ_NOLK01000027.1:0-74399 GCF_002245985.1 Nostoc sp. 'Peltigera membranacea cyanobiont' 232 | reverse complement strand
ATCCCCAATCTATCGCCTATGCCCCTGACTGATGCAATACCTGCTTTACTTGTCCTGGCAGATGGAACCACTTATCGCGGTTGGTCTTTCGGTGCTACGGGAACCGCGATCGGAGAAGTGGTGTTTAACACTGGCATGACCGGCTACCAAGAAGTCCTGACTGACCCTAGTTACTGCGGTCAGATTGTTATTTTTACCTATCCAGAATTAGGGAACACTGGTATCAATCCTGAAGATGAGGAATCAGATGGCCCCCAAGTGCGGGGTGCGATCGCTCGAAATATTTGTCAGCGACCAAGTAACTGGCGATCGACACAATCCTTACCAGACTACCTCAAACAAAACCAAGTACCGGGGATATACGGCATCGATACCCGTGCCCTCACCCGCAAAATTCGGATGTTTGGAGCCATGAACGGTGGCATTTCCACAACCATTCTCGATGAGGCGGAATTGCTAGAGCAGGTACTAGCGGCTCCCAACATGGCGGGATTGAATCTGGTTCGAGAAGTCACCACCTCAATAGCTTATGAATGGTCAGATCCCACCATTCCAGCATGGGAATTCAACTCTGAGGCTGCGGAAAATCTTGGGGCAGCCTTTACCGTTGTTGCCCTCGACTTTGGCGTAAAACGCAATATTTTGCGTCGCTTAGTAAGTTACGGTTGTCGGGTAATTGTTGTGCCTGCTGATACGCCACCAGAAGAAATTCTCAATTACAATCCAGATGGTGTGTTTCTTTCTAACGGGCCGGGCGATCCGGGTGCTGTCACTGGAGGGATTGCAACTGCTAAAGCGCTTTTGTTAAGTCAAAAGCCTATCTTTGGTATTTGCATGGGGCATCAAATCTTAGGTCATGCATTAGGGGCAGAAACCTATAAACTTAAATTTGGTCATCGTGGTTTAAATCAGCCTGCTGGATTACAACAACGGGTAGAAATTACTAGCCAAAACCATAGTTTTGCGATCGATCCAGATTCTTTACCTACGGCAGTTGTAGAAATCAGCCACCTGAACTTAAACGATCGCACCATTGCTGGAGTCCGTCACAAATCTCTACCTGTATTCTCCGTACAGTATCACCCAGAAGCTAGTCCTGGCCCACACGATGCTGATTACTTGTTTGAGCAATTTGTTCAAGCGATGCGAACAGCCCGTCAAGCCGCAACAGCCGAGGTGAAGTAAAAATGAGGAATAGGTGGGGAGCAGGGGGCAGGGAGCAAGGGGGAGAATAAAAATAAAAATTATCTCTTTCCCCTCTTCTCCCTGCTCCCCGCCCCTCTGCCTCTTGTGCCCAATGCCCCAAAAGATTGTAGACAACTTGCTCAAAAACCATTTATACTTGAGCGTTCACTTTAACTCATGAGGAGGGAATTATTGCTGAGCCACTGAATCTAACCGTTAGCCTGAGGGGCACTCGTGAAGTCCGGGATAACTGCCAGCTATTCCGCCTCACAGGTTTGTTAGATGCGTTTTCTGAACCAACATTTCGTAAAGTACTTGGCAACAAGATTGAAGAGGGCCCTAAGCATATTATTTTGGATCTCTCACAAATCGACTTTATTGATAGCTCTGGCTTGGGTGCTCTGGTACAACTAGCCAAGCAAGCTCAAACTGCTGAGGGCACTTTGCAAATTGTCACGAATGCCCGTGTAACTCAAACGGTGAAGCTTGTTCGCCTAGAGAAGTTTCTCTCCCTGCAAAAATCAGTTGAAGAAGCTCTAGAAAACGTCAAGTAGCCTTGATTGCTTGAACCAAATCGATTTAGCTATCCAGATTCAACATCGGGTAGCTTAATTTTTAAAACTTCTGGCAGAAAACCTCTCTCCTGGTGGGAGAGGCAAAAAGCCAGTTGAGTTATTATGTTTAAAGTTGAGCAATAACTAAAGATAAGTACTTGGACAGAATGAATTACACTATGTCATTGCGAATGAAGCGTAGGCGGTAGCGTCTCTATGAGTTGCGTAATGAGTGTAAATATTTTTGTCTAACTACTTATAGACACCCAGTTCTTGGGTAAATGATTATTGGGCAGAATATCGGATAAACAATCAAGTCTGAAAAAATTGTAGAAAATACAAAGTCAGCAGATTTGTGTATAGGTAAAGTTGACTTGATACTGTATAGTTAGAAATTGTCGCTTACTAAGTAAGTATGACAATAGGATTTAGTAACAGGGTGTATTTGATGTCAAAATTTTACCCTATCTTAGACACAGACCACAATAATTAGGCAAAATTTGGTTTATAGGCATTGACATCAGGGTGATTTAAAATGCCAACTCTCAGTCAAAATGATGAAATTAGGAAGCAATTTTGATAGTATTGATTATGCTAAGTATACTATCATGGCACACTTCAGAAAAATCAGTCTTTGCGAAGAATGCCTGCCAAATCTAGCCCGTCAAGGAATGATTTATTTGTGAAGTCACAGGAGGAAGAGCTATTAGATGGACAAGATGAAACTCCCAACCAAAGTTTATCTTGGACTCAAGCACTCTTGGCAACCACAGGGCCATTCCAACAGATTTCCCTCTCACAAGTGCAACAAATTTCTCCTACTGCTTTAGCATATTTGGGGGATGCAATTTATGAGTTGTATGTTAGAATGTTCTATCTGCTGCCATTGCAGCGGTCAGGAATTTACCATCGGCTGGTAGTGGAGCAGGTAAGAGCAGAAACACAAGCGCTACATTTGCGATCGCTAACTCCTCATCTGAGGGACACCGAATTAGATATTGTCCGACGGGGTAGAAACGCCGCTACAGGCCGCCCTAAGCGACTCAATCCCGAAATTTATCAACAGGCAACTAGTCTAGAAACCTTAATAGGCTATTTATATCTCACCGATTACCAGCGTCTAACCGAACTGTTGCAAATGCTTCATGTAGAAAAAGAGTGAAAACTCAATTTCACAACAATAGGTACAGCAGTAGATTAGGTTCCAGAAATTCAGGTAATCGGTATGTTCAACCATAAGCTATATCCATAAATCAAATGCAGAATCAACCGAGAAAAATTATCAACACTTCTACTAGCGAACCCAATCGTGGGAAACCCATAAAAATTAAGGGTAAGCGTGTTGTTAGTAATCCCACTCGTAATCCCCGGAAAATAGATAGCAACCCTATCTCTGTTGCTAATCCCACTCGCAATCCCCGGAAAATAGATAGCAACCCTATCTCTATTGCTAATCCCACTCGTAATCCTCGGAAAGTAGATAGCAACCCTATCTCTGTTGCTAATCCCACTCGTAATCCTCGGAAAATAGATAGCAACCCCATTTCTGGCAACTCCCGACAACGAAATAGCAACTTCTCCGAGTCGCCTGTATCTACACAACCGATAGAAGAAGATAACGATCTCATCTACGGTCGTCATCCAGTACTGAGTGCATTGCAAAAACAGCGCAACCTCAACCGCATCTGGATTATTACCCGGCTGCGCTACGATCCCAGCTTCCACCATTTTCTCCTCCAAGCTAAGGAAAATGGCACAGTTATTGATGAGGTTGAACCCAAGCGCTTAGACTATCTCACCAATGGCGCTAATCATCAAGGTGTGGCAGCACAAACTGCTCCTTACGCCTACATCGAATTGCCCGATCTCATTGAACAGTCTAAATCTGTAACCGATCCCGTAATAGTAGTAGCTGACGGAATTACAGATCCCCACAACTTGGGAGCAATTATTCGCACCGCCGAAGCAATAGGCGCTCAAGGATTGGTGATTCCTCAAAGAAGAGCATCTGGGATCACTTCCACTGTAATGAAAGTGTCAGCAGGCGCTTTAGAAAACTTTGCTGTAGCTAGAGTTGTCAACCTCAGCCGCGCCTTAGAAGAATTAAAAGAAGCTGGCTTTTGGATTTACGGCACTGCTACAAGTGGAAGCGAACCCGTGCATACTGTGAATTTCAAAGGGCCAATCGTTTTGGTAATCGGTTCAGAAGGCGAAGGTCTGGGTATGTTGACTCAACGTTCCTGTGATTTTTTGGTATCGATTCCTCTGCAAGGTAAGACTCCTAGCCTGAATGCATCTGTAGCAGCAGGGATGGCGCTTTATGAAGTTTATCGCCAGCGATCGCTAAATACGCTTTATTTAGATAAGTTACAAAAAATTTCTTTGAAAAAATAACAGTAACAGAGTATAAAGAAATGTAAAAGATAATAAAGCACCATATCGTTTAACACCCTGTAGACGTTTATAAATCGGCTAAAACCATGAAAACCATTTGGCATAACCTCAAGGAAGTGTTGATCAACACATTCGACTACCTCGGCTTGGCTTGGTGGGTAGAGATTGTGACGCAAAATCCCCGATGTACTTATTACTTTGGCCCATTTCTGAGTTCTTCTGATGCAAGATTGTCAAGCAATGGATACATAGAAGACTTAGAAGCCGAAGGAGCTACGGGAATTTCTGTGCGTGTCAAACGTTGCAAACCTAATACCTTAACAATTGCTGAAGACTTGGGGGAAAGATTTGACCGCAAAGTACAGCCTGCCTTTGGCGGTCAAATTTAAGTTAGGCGAAAATCAAGATAATTCGTAATGACGCTCTTTACGAATTACGAATTACCTGCGGATGTTCTTCCAGCCAACGATCGATATCATTCAGCACCTGCTGGGGGACTTCCCACGGGAAAAGATGGGCGGTGTTTGGATAGCACTGCCACTGAGAATTTGGGAGATGTTGAGCGGTTTGTAAGCTGGAATCAGATGTGATGTGGCGGTCTCCATCGCCAGCAAGTACCAAACTAGGACATTGTATTTGTGGCAGTTCTGGAAGCCGATTGTATCCCGATTGAATCGCACTGTAGAGAGCGCGAGTAGCAGCAGGAGAGGTTTGCAGATAAGCTGGTACTGCTTCCTTGGCGATATAGTGGTAAGTTGTAGATGTATGTTGTTGGATTAGGTAGCGGAAAAGCGATCGCTTGCCAAAAGTTTCAATATTCCATTGCCAACTCGGTTTTATATAGTTTAATAAGCCAGCAACGCCAGTATATAAATTATCCTGCCAAGTTATAGGAGGATGGCTACCACGGGGTTTTGCGGCTGTCGCCACCAAAATCAGCCCAGTAATGCGCTCTGGTAAACGCAATGCCATTTCCATTGCCAGAATGCCCCCAAGCGACCATCCCAATACTAGGCATTTTTCAATATTTAAGCGGTCTAGCAGCGCTTCTAAATCAGTTAAATGGTCATTCATATCAAAATTGCCATTCCAGCGACTTTTGCCATATCCACGTAAATCGGGGGCAATAGTTTGATAGTGTTTTGATAAATGATTGGTAAAGACAGAAAGACTGCGACCAGTACCAGGATGACCGTGTAAGCCCAGAATGGGGAATCCTTGACCTTGGATGTAAACATTGAGACGTGCAGTAGTAGTTGGATGGCGATCGCTCATGACTTGCCGTTCTCCTGTTTAGTGAAAACAGCGATTGCAACTCTATTAGCTGCGATCGCTTCAGCCCAAACTCTGTATTCAAATTCAAATCTTAAATTCACCACAATGTTAAGAAATCGGTTCAAAAACCATTTGGGGGATCAACACTTCGTCTTGTAATTGCCCAATACCTAAAAAGCGATTTTCTTCATCATAAACTCGCACTATTTCAGGAACATCGAAATTTAGAGAAATTCGCTGACCTTGACACCACCTTTGAGCAGATGTTGCTGGTAAAGTAACAGATGATAAATGTTGTAAAGCTGCATCTGGGCAAACAGGTTGAAATGTTTCAGCTTGTAGCTGTGCTTCTAAATCAGTCAAGGTGAGACTATCTGTTAAATTGAAACCACTACTTTCGGTACGGATTAAAGCCGCAAGAGTGCCACCAGTTTCTAAGATTGCACCTAAATCACGAGCGATCGCTCTAATATATGTACCAGAACCACAAGCGATCGCCACATCCAATTCAGGAAAATCTCCTTCTCTCCAGTCCAAAATATCTATTTGAAAAACTTCCACTGTTCGCACTGGAACTTCTACCGTTTTACCTTGGCGTGCTAAATCGTAGAGACGTTTCCCATCTACTTGGATTGCACTGTAAATAGGTGGTATTTGCTCAATCTTCCCTTCAAATTGTGCTAGTACCGTTTTCACCTCTGCCAAACTCAATCCAGCACAAGGTTGAGAAGTGATGATTTCACCTTGCAAATCGTCCGTTGTAGTACGCACACCCAGCCGAATAGTGGCAATGTACGCTTTGTTTTCTGGCAGATATTGCAATAATCTGGTAGCTTTACCAAGGGCGATTGGTAAAACCCCTGTAGCAGCTGGATCTAGGGTTCCCGCATGTCCTACACGTTTGAGGCGCAAAAATTTTCGCACCCGCGCTACGCAGTCGTGGGAAGTCCAGCCAAATGGTTTGTTTAAGTTGAGAAAACCTTCAGATAACACAAAATCAATACTTACAGCTTCTAAACTCTATTAAATACTTATTTAACGATCAAAGCATTAATATTTAGCAATCAATGATTAATTCAGCATTAATTTATACAAATTAAGTAGGCTAAAGGTATTTTTTAATCACTTTAACGAATAATACACCAAAAAATGTAGATAGCGCCGAGCATATTCAGCAAATATCACGATGTCACTTTTAAGCGACAAAACATAAAATTGTCATAATAAAGAAATAAAAAAACTTTCATTAAGTTTTTTTATTTCTTTAGGCTGGGCAATTGTGCTTCTATGTGCGATTCCAAGAAACAAGGATTTTCCCAAAGCTTTGATAGAAAACACTACTTATTTTGTTTTAACTAACAGAATAATTGGTGGATTGACTATTGCTCTAACATTTTTATCAAAACGACCATCGATAAACTTTGATGAACATAAATAAAATGAAAAAAACAATTTTTACTACAACATTAGTTTTTTGCTCTATGTTGGTTGTCATTTGTAGTGAATCTGGCAAGAGTCTTTCTCAACAAAATCAGGTTAATCAAGCAAATACTGCAACAGTCACTCAAGTTAACTCTAAATCTACTTACTCAAGTCAGGTAGATAATACCAAAAGTATTAAAAAAGCTAGTAATTCAACATTAAATAAAAATAATAAGTCTAATGAAATTGATAACGATAACCCGATATTTGGGACAATCAAAGATATGCAAAGTGGAGACTTAAAATGCTACGTTACTGTTGTAGATGAAGATGGTAATTTACATGAAGGTGTAGGGGCAACATTTGAGGTTTGCGAACCAGAGAAATACGTCAATCAAAAAGTAAAGATGTCTTATGAGCTAGAGAATGTCAATGATTGCCAAAGTTCTGAGCCTTGCGGTAAAACAGTCAAAGAATGGCTGATTACCAACATAGAAATTCAAGAGTAAGAATCACGAGATTTATTTTTTAAGTTGTAAGTAATATAGATAAGCGCCATATACTGCAACAAATCAAGTTGATGATGGGGAAAGTTGACTCATTGGGCATATCTTCGGTAAGCTGACTGTAACTTTAGTTCCTTCCCCCACTTCACTGGACAAAGTAATATCGCCACCATGTAACTCGACACAACCTTTCGCGATCGCTAATCCTAAGCCTGTACCAGGGATTGTATCAACGTTACTTCCACGACTGAACGATTGAAACAAATTTTCTTGATCTACCATCGGGATACCAATTCCCCGATCTTTGATGTAAAAGATTACTTGTGATTCTTTACCGATGAGGTGGAACTCTACAGTCCCTCCATCTGGAGAATACTTAATTGCATTGGACATTAAGTTAATAAAAATTTGCTGCAAAAGTCCGCGATCGCCCCAAAAGCCTTGGGTATGCCCAGTAATGTTAAAAATCAATTCGTGGCGATCGCCTGTTGTTTCTCGCTCTTGTTCGATCAGATCGGCAAAAAATTGCAGTAAATCGAGTAAAATTGGTTTAAATTTGGGTTTTTCGAACTCAAATTGGTTAACCAGAAGCATATTATCCACCAGTTTGGACATATACCTTGCTTTCTGTTCAATAATTCCTAGAAATCTTTGTTGTTTGGACTCATCCAGTTGCTGACTATGTTTTCCCAAAGTTGATGCAGCCGCCAGAATTGAAGTTAGCGGCGTTCGATATTCATGGGAAACTGTTGCAATGATTTGAGATTTAAATGCATTGAGTTGCTTTTCTTTGGTAAGGGCTGCTTGAGTTTGGGCTAGCAACTCAGCTTGTTGGATAGCGATCGCTAATTGTACCGAAACTTCATTGAGCATTTGGGCATCATCAGTTTGCCAATGTCGTTCTCCAGAATTTTGGTGAGCAATCAACAAACCCCAAAGCTTAGGAGTTGGGTTCCCATTATTGCTCAAATTAATGGGAACTACCAAATTTGCTTGAGTATTAAATTGCTCTTTCAGGCTGACACAATTACACAAGCCAAGCTCATAAATATAAGGGACTGGGGATTGGGCAGTGGGGATCGGGCATTGAGAAAACTCTTCTCTATTCATAAGTTCTCTGTCCCCTTGTCCCCCTTGTCTCCTTGTCCTCTTGTCCCCAGCCGCGACGCGATCGCACAATGTTACAGTGCGGAATGACTCAACTGATGAGGCAACTATTTTACCGTCGGTATCTGGGGCGAATTGATATACTATCACGCGATCGCACTTCAGAAGTTGCTGTACTTCTGCTACAGCTGTATTCAAAATTTGCTCTAGATTAAGAGACTGGCGAATTCTGAGAGCAGTTGTCGCAATTAAGCGCTGTCGTTCCTGAGTTTTATTGAGTTGGGCTTGCAAGCACGATTGCTTAATGGCGTTGCGGACTGCTAATTGCAGTACATCTTGTGTCACATTGTGCTTAACCAAATAATCCAGCGCCCCCCGTTTCATGACTTGCACAGCCACTTCTTCATCACCCCGCCCCGTCAGCATAATTACAGGGACAGAAGTCTTAAATATCTCCTGCTGCATCCGATCGAAGAGTTCTAACCCACTCATATCAGGGAGGCAAAAATCTAGAAGAATGACATCGCAACGGATTTTTTGGCACAAAGCAAGTCCTTCTTCTGCACAATCTGCCTCAAAAATCTGGTAGGACTGGTGCGGATCTTTCAACAGATATCGGCGATAGATTTTCCGATCTGCTGCACAATCATCAATGATGAGTAGCGTCGATGTGTCCAACATATACAAGTATGAGGATTAGGAATGTAGATCCCTTTTATCCAGATTGTGTTTTTATTGCATAATTCTAAAAATAATATAAAATTAGTATAAAATTATAATCTAAATTCTTTAGTAATCCTAAAGAAATACCAAATAGTCAAAAATAGAAAAATGAGCAAAAGAATCTAGCAGAGACAAATAGACACAGTGACTCAAAGAGAGAAATGTCTCTGTGCCCTCTGAGCCGTCTCCTTTATTATCCTTTTTCTCTACTGCCTCATCAACTAGACAATAAACAAATTAATCCAACACTGGTGGCATATTGGCTTCAAGCCAGTAGTCCACAAATGCCTGAATCGTTTTTTTGAGTTCCAGAGCATCCATCGGCTTTACCATATATCCATTTGCGCCCTTTTGGTAGCACAATTCAATATCCTTGGGGTTAGATGATGTGGTAAAAACAACGATGGGGATTTCCTTGAAACTCTTGTCTTGCTTGAGCCGATCCAAGATGTCACGGCCATCAATACCTGGCAAATTCAGATCGAGCAAGATCACAGAGGGTCGTAATGCTACTTTAGAGTTGGGTAAGTTTTCGCCTTTGCTATAGGCATTGCCCCCCAATTGATAGAGAAACTCTAAAACCTCATCCCCATTAGTACAACGATGTATGGGGTTCTGGACTGACATTCGCCGCATCAGACGTTGTAGCATCCGAAAATCTTCATTGCTGTCCTCAACAACAAGCAGAGGCTCATCAAGTTTTTTTGTCATTCGTGGTCTTAAAAGAACTTAACAAAAATATATATTTGGTTATTATCTTAAACTATTCCAGCCTGAAATAGAAAATTGAGCCAACACCTACGGTAGATTCAACCCAAATTTGACCGTTATGAAGTTCAACAATCTTCTTAACAATAGCTAATCCTGCACCTGCTCCTCCACCGTATTTTTCCTGGGAATGCAACCGCTTGAATAATCTAAAGATGGTTTCTAGGTGATGCTGTGGAATGCCAATACCATTATCTCGGATATAAAAGATTGGGGAAGGTGGGGCCCCCTCTGGGGATAAGGGGTAATGGGAACTGGGGATTGGGGATTGGGTATTCTCCTTGTCCCCTATTCCCCTTGTCCCCTTGTCCCCTAGTCCCCAGTCCCTAGTCCCCAGTCCCTCATCTAAGTAGCCAATCTCAACCCATTGCTCCGCTTTATCGTTGTATTTGAACGCATTGCCAACCAGGTTACTAAAAACCTCATTGACGAGAACTCGATCGCACTGAACTGTTGGTAAAGGCCGAGGAATGCGAATATCTACAAGCCCAGATTCTTGGCGACTAGCACGAAAGATTTCAATTACTTGGTTGAGCAATTCGTTGAGATCGGTTGCTTGCTCTCGAAGATGTGCTTGTCCTAACTGCGAGAGTCGCAGCAAAGCATTAATCAGAGTTTCCATGCGTACAGATAAGGACACTACTGTTTGCAAGCACTCAATTCCATCATCATCTAAGACTTGGGCATAGTCTTCTAGCAGCACCGTCGAGAAGTTATAAATGCCCCGCAAAGGTTCTTTGAGATCGTGGGAAGCAGCGTATGCAAAGGATGCTAGCTCTTGATTACTGCGCTCTAACTCCAAGTTGATTTTAGCTAATTCATCTGCCTTCGAGAGGACAATACCAACGATCGCATTACTCAGAGCGATCGCACTTTCAACTTCGCAAGCTTTCCAAGGTAGAGAAGTTAATCTAACCGTTTCTTGCCATTGTTCAAAGGATTTTCGTGGAGACAGGGTATAGCTACCATCTACCTGGGCTTGAATAGATTCCTGTGGATTTCCTGCCCAGTGTACCGTTTGGATAACTTCAGGGCGAAACCAAAGAATGTAATAGCGCCGGACTTTAGAAATTCGCAGCAGCAATAAACCACTGGCAGTATCTTTAAATATGAGCGCTTCTGGATAAAGCTTCGGCAGAGAATCCGTAGAAAACAAGTTGTCACTAACTTGAGTATCTGCCCATTCAATTAACGCCCGTACCTCATCAATATTTGGTGTTGCTCCCACAAGGTTAATTTCATTATCCAGACAAACCGCCGCTCCAGAGGCACTGACAAAATCTGGCAAGCGGATTTCCGGTTTGATTAAGGCATCGATAAAGTTGTCTGCTTGGGAAATAGACTCAAGGAACTCAGACTGTAGCGATTTGAGTTTTACCTTATAGTCCCATTCCGAATAACTAATTTTGTGCGCTAACTCTGAAGACACAATTTGTCCCAAAAATTCGCACATCTTGCGGACTTCATAAGAAATATGCTTTGGTGTTTGATGATGACAGGATATTAATCCCCAAAGCTTCTGCTCTTGAATAAGCGAAATCACCAAAAGAGCCTTCACTCCCATATTTTGATGATATTCAGCACAACACCAATCAAAACTCCGTAGCAGAGAGTAACTTAAGTCAAGATGCTGATGTGTTGTCGGATTTTCCGTTGGAACTAACTCAACAGCTTCGGCCGTCAAATCAGGAAGAAATCGGAGAAAGCAGCGCGTGTATAACTCCCTAGCCTGCGCTGGAATATCTGTAGCGGGGTAGTGGAGTCCTAAATAAGGTGATAAATCTTCCCGTTTAACTTCTCCAACAACAGAACCTGCTCCCGACTCATCAAATTGATAGACCATCACCCGATCGAAACCGATGATTTTTTGGACTTCTTCAGCCACTAGATGCAGAAATTCTACCAGGTTTGATGTCCTTTGCATTTTTGCGATCGCAACACCTACCAAAGCATAGAAGCTTAAAAAACTCACCTCAGATTTGGAGTCAGTTGGTTCTAACTCCAAAATCACAACCTCTTCTGTCCGATGAGCGATCGCGTCAAAATCTCGTTTCTGACGCAAAGTATTTATTGATACTTTAAAAGTATTCGCGCTGCCAATTTTTTTTACCAAGCACTGCTTTACAACTTCTACTTGTTGAGCTTCTAGTAAATAGCTCAACGGTTTACCAAGCAAATCTTCTGGCTCTTTACCTAAATATGCTTGGGTATTGTTGCTAACTTGCAGTATCTCTAGCTGAGTACTGAGTGCAAGTAGTACACCGTGAGGTTGAATAGAGCCAGGTATATGGATAGGTTTGCGATCGTGGTTAGTGAAAGCAGTCGCTTGGTTAGTAGTATCTTCAGGCTGGCTCATAAATCAACTTATGTAAAGCTGAATTTTACAATAACGCAATTAAATGTGACATTTCTTTAAAGTATATGCCCATAAGTCAGGAATGCGATCGCATCTCATCTTTTTATAGTAAGTAAGCGCAAATAATTAGAAGATTGCGTAGGGTGTGTTACGGCTTCCGTAACGCACCGAAAATACAAATTATGGTATATTCAAAGTAGATACACAAAATAGCTTGAAGTAGGCGCTCAAGCTGCCAAAGTTTTATGTTTAGGTGTGTAATTCTCTAAGAAAGCATTTTGAGATAGTTATGACTACAGTTGTTGCTAAGTGGGGAAACAGCCTAGCTATTCGACTTCCGAAAGCTTTGGCTGAACAAGTTAATGTCAAAGAGGGGACAGACATAACTTTCAGCATTTCAGGCAATAGTATTGTAATCACGCCGCAGCAGCGAAAAAAATATACGCTTGATGAATTATTGGAAGGTATGACTCCAGATAATTTCCATTCTGAAATAGATACTGGATCTGCTGTGGGGAATGAAGTTTGGTAGTTAAACCATACATTCCAGATAGAGGTGATATTGTCAAGTTAGACTGCGGAACTACAAAGCAAATTACGGCTGATTCGATCCGACGTGTATTAGCCCTGAGAACATCAGGAATGTCATTTGAAGATATTGCTGAAACGCTTAATGCTGAACTAAAACCTCAAGGGCGTGAGCAGATGGGCTATCGTCCTTTTTTAGTTATGTCGCCATTAAAATACAATCAAATGGCTTCCATAGTTCTAATTTGTCCAATTACTAGTCAAAAAAAAGGTCTTAACTTTGAGGTTCCACTTCCTGACGGAATGATAACTAGTGGTGTGGTGCTAGCCGATCAGATTAAATCGCTGGACTGGAAAGCTAGGAAGGTTTTGTTTGTAGAAAAAGTTGAAGACGATCTAATTGAAGAAGTGCAAGCAAAAATTGAACCTCTGATTTTATAAAGACACAAATAGATTGAACAGACGTAATTAATTACGTCTGTAAAAATCAAATAAAAATCATCACATGCAGCAATGCAACACCAATATCCAACATCCAAAATCCGAAGCTGACTATGGTGTTGGGAACTTTTTTTTTACAATTTTGCCTCCTTTTATATCCAGCAATTGTGCTAATTCGGTTGTATTCAATGACTTGACGAGACTTAAACCAAGAGACTTACTAGAAATACTTTGAGTGTAGGCGGCGTTCAGGTAGGGCGTGTATTGCGGCTTCCCTGCAACGTATGTTTGGAAGAAAGGTAAACTTAAAACATTCATGTAACGACGCGCTTGAGAAGCATCGCCAACCATATCGGTAGGTAATGCTACTTGTTGATTTGCAGGATTACCATTACCAATGGTGGAAAAATGAGTGCCACCTACAAGCATGACGAGATACTTTTGTGAATTCGCAAACCACGAGAAAGGTAAAATTTGCTCAGATAAAGCTGGTGCAACTGTATCATCACTACTGCTGACAATCATCACTGGAGTTTTGATTTGACTTAAGCCAGCTTTGCCAAAAATAGAACTAGTAATGGGATTAACTGCGATCGCAGCTTTCACTCTCTCATCCCGCAGGTTATAATCCTTGCCAGACTTGCCGATGTTCAATTCTAAAGCGCGACACTGGAGCAGTAAAGACATATTCCAGGTTTTTTGGAGTGCTGCTGGTTGACAGTCTTGTTTTAGCTGCTCAAAGTTGATTTTAGCGCCTGCTAGGGCTAAGGCTGTGTAGCCTCCCAAAGATTGACCAAATACTCCGACTTGTTGCAGATTTAAGCGACCTTTAAACCGTGAATCAGATTGATTACCTTTTTCCAATTGATTCAATATATATGTTATGTCCATTGGTCGGTCTTTGAATTCACCGGGTTCTGCTATTTCATTGGCGTGTCCCTTTAGCAGAGAACGCAATTGTTTAGTATCGCTACCAGGATGATTGGGAACGACAACGGCAAATCCGTAAGAAGATAGGTGCGTGGCTAAATATTGAAAGTTGCTGCTATCTAAACCCAAGCCGTGAGAAATCACAATTACGGGTGCAGTATTCTGGACATTGGGAATGTAAACATCAGTTAATAAAAGCCGATTGCGCGTTGAATCAAAAAACTTTAGAGTGTATTTTTGCGACTTAAACTTTCCCGGAACCTTTAAATCGGGCAATTGCGAGAAATTTGGTTGTGAAATGGTAGCAGCTTCTATTTTAGACTCTTGAGAAACTGCTGCGATCGCCCGATGAGTTTGGTTAACAAGTTTCTCCAATTCTGTAGCTATTTCCAAAGTCCCTGCGACATCAAGGTGAATGCTGCTGTTAGGATATTTACGCAACACATTCAAAAGTGTCAAGCCTCCCGATTCAGCAGAGGCTAAAATTAGCGCCGAACGCAAAGTAGCAAGTTCTGGTTGAGAAGATTTGTTTATAATAACTTGCGCCAACCGATGCAGCAAAAATTCTCCTTGCGGTGTGTAGAGAAGTTGCGAAAGTACTACCGGACTAACTTTCACCCGATTAAGTAAAATCCGCCGCAATTCTGGAAGCTGTTCTAGAGGCAGATATTGCTGATAGGCTGCCAAGTCTTCGTTAATTACGCCTGTTTTGGCATAGTTTTCTAAAGTATTGACTGAAATGGAAAGCTCCAATGCTGAATAAGATGCATAAATCCGCTCTGCTGCCAAGACAGAATTACTAATTCCAAGGGTTGGCAGCAGTGTTGAAAGAACCAGCAATAGGGAATTTTTTCTGAGGCTGCTGGCCCAATTACCAAACAAACTATTCATCGCTCAACTATTTCGGTGGTCTGGTTTTATCAGGTGTTGGCTTTGGTAGTTATTCGGACACCCTGCTTAGTTGACTTAAAGTTTTTAGCCTCAATTTTATCAAAACAGAATTTAGGAGTCAGTCGTTATAATCCAGGATGAATTGTGTCTGACTTGCGAATGTATAAAGCTTTATCTGACTCCTAAATTCTGATTTCTAAATTCTTCTTCAAGAATTTTTATCTTGGCCGTAAAGTCAAAAATTAGATACTACAGAGTCACACAGATGGGTAAAATATCCATCTAATTAAGAGGCTGACCCCGTAGTTTGCCTTCACTATCAAATCATAACAAATAAAAAATCCTCTGCCTCAGTAGTTATGTTGTAGCTTTGAATTTTGCACGAATTAATTAGAGAAAAAACGCAGTAAAAATCCTGAAAATCCTTACTATTAATCAGCTTTTACCCAGTGCGATCGCGACTGAACCTGTGACTACTAAACCCGCTCCGAATATTGCTATAAAACTGAATTGTTCTGCTGGTATCCAATCAGGTGCAATAACTGATACAACTGCAACTAAGATTAATGTCACAATGGGAGCTAAAGCTATTACTGCACTTACTCGTGATGCTTCCCAATGTTCTAACGATTCAGCAAAAGCACCGTAAGCGATTAAAGTATTCAAAGCACAAAAAGCCAACATTCCTAAATGGAAAGGATCGAGTATAAAAAGTGATTTTACTCTGGCTAGAGGAGTGAATAATAAAGCACAACCCCCGTAAATTATCAGCATGATGCTGGCGGAAGATAAAGATTGTAATAATTGCTTTTGCGCTAAAGCATAAATTGCCCATGACGTTGCTCCTAGCGCAATCAAAACACTACCTAGTATATATGTGCCATGTGCTGTAATTAAATTTGTTAGTTGTTCTCGAAAAAATAAAACATAACCGCAAATCATTACACTAACACCAATCCATTGATACAGCCGGTAACGTTCTTTAAAAATCACTAACCCTCCGAAACCTAATAAAAGGGTAGATAATTGAATCAGAACTTCAGCGTTAGCAGGTGATGTTAGTGCTAAACCTTGTGTAAATAAGAAGTAATTAATCCCTAAGAATAGTGTAGCGATCGCTAATAATTTCCAAGAAGCAGAACGCAGTTGTTCTAACTTTGGTAATTTACCGCGTATTCCTAAATACACAGCAAGTAGTACAAATGATACGAAAAAGCGAAACCAAATGACGGTATACACATCAAGTACTTGCAGAGTTACCGCCAGAGCAATCGGCAAAATTCCCCACAATAATACCGTTAATAGCGATAAAGCTAACCCTAAGCGCCAGCGACCAGAACTTTGATGTAGCGACATTCAAATATCCTACCCAAAGTAGGGCTGATGATAATTTAAAACATTTTGCATATCTAAATGTTATCAATCTTTATTGATAATTTATCTTAATAACCTTGGGAAAGCAAATTAAATATATAACAGCTTCTCGACCCGACTCAATTTATTTTTAGTCCTAAACTATGGCGTTTTTTGTTCATAGAAAATTCGTAAATTGCGTAATTCCTTTACATGAATATTAAATTTCAGACTTCCACATAAATGTATGATTTGTTTCAGTGTTCTTTTATTACAAAAAACTATGGGGTTTATACCCATGTTAAGCTTAGTAGTCTTTATTACAGGCTTATTCATTTACTTTCTAATGACCTCAAAAGGTCGGTTTTTGCTCAAATCTGTGGTGACAAAAATAAAGCGCCAAGAGTGGAGATTCGGATATAGCAAGCTTAACTACCTGAGATCGAGATTTTCAAAGACTATAACAATTGCTGCTCTTATTATGGCAGCAGTAATAGCTGGAAATACTGTATCAGCCCAGGTTACGCCGCCGCCTCTAGCCTCGCTCAAAAGCGTATCGGTTCCACAGCCTGACAATCTTGGAGACTTCGTAAAAAACAAACCAGCTGCCATACAGTTAGGAAAGGCTCTTTTCTGGGATATGCAAGTAGGTAGCGACGGAAAGACCTCCTGTGCTACTTGTCACTTCCATGCTGGAGCCGACAGTAGATCCAAAAATCAGATTAATCCTGGGCTTTTGCAGATTAACGCTAATGGTACGGCGAATCCCGACACGATTTTTGATGTCGGTGGACTAGCAAACTACCAGCTCAAACCGGAAGATTTTCCCTTCCACAAACTGTCAGACCCGAATGATGCGAAGACTGTTGTCTCTGACCGTAACGATGTCAGTTCTTCTCACGGGGTCTTCAATACTAAGTTTGTTGATGTCACACCTGGTAATGCCCAAGACCAAGTAACAAACGAACCAGATCCGGTGTTTAATGTGGGAGGCATTAATGTGCGCCGCGTCGAACCGCGTAACACAGCAACCGTGATTAATGCAGCATTCAACTTCCGCAACTTCTGGGACGGAAGGGCACAAAACATCTTTAATGGGGTGAATCCCTTTGGTTTAAGAGATCCTAACGCTGCGATCGCCAAAGCAGCAACCCTAAATCAACTAGAATTTGTCAATGTCAGCCTGAATAATTCGTCTTTGGCATCCCAAGCAGTCGGCCCGCCACTCAGTTCTTTTGAGTCGTCTGCTAATGGCAGGACTTTTCAAGAAATTGGTGATAAGTTCGGGTCAATTGACAAAAGATCCCTCAGCGTTGGTAAGGGTAAAAAGCTACCCCGAAAACTTGCTAAAAAGTTATTTCCCCTGAGACCGCTAGGTGAGCAGATAGTGCATCCGCAAGACAGCGTTTTAGGTCGAGATAGTAGATGGCCCAAACTTGGACTTAAAGATAAAACCTATGAGCAGATGATTCAAGATGCCTTCAAGCCAGAGTGGTGGAAGTCTAATCGACTCATTCAAGTTGATGCTCAAGGTCAAAGGACTTTTGTCAAAAAGCCCGATCGCTCCTTGGAGACTAATGAGTATACATTGACTGAGTACAATTTCTCGCTATTCTTTGGGCTAGCAATTCAGTTGTACGAGTCTACACTCATTGCTAATGATACGCCCTTCGATCGCTTTTTAGAAGGAAACACTACTGCCCTAACTCCTCAGCAGCAACTAGGTAAACAAATATTTGAGGGCAAAGGTCTGTGTATTGGTTGTCACGTTGGCTCGGAATTAACAGCTGCTTCAGTTAGCAGTGTGAAAAAAGACGGACGAATCAAACGTGCGCCGTTTCCTCCAAACAGCCCTGAAGACAATGGTTTCTTCAACATTGGTGTCAGACCTGTTACCGATGACCCAGGTTTGGGTGGTAATGACGGCTTGTTTGGTAACGGCCAAGGTAATCCGCTTTCAGAGGTACGATTAGCTCAGTTGGGGAAATTTCAAGTTCTCCTCGGCGAAAATCCTCCCATCCTCACTCCACCGTTGAGTTCTAGTGAAACTGTGTTTGCAGACGGAGCCTTCAAAGCACCTGGACTTCGCAATGTCGAACTCACTGCTCCCTACTTCCACAATGGAGGTCAGGCGACGTTAGAGCAAGTGGTTGATTTTTACAATCGCGGTGGTGACTTTGGAGTTCTTCCCCCCCTAAATCTCTCACCAGATGAAAAGCAGCAATTGGTCGCTTTTTTAAAGGGATTGACTGATGACCGAGTTCGGTATGAGAAAGCGCCTTTTGACCATCCGCAACTGTTCGTCCCCAATGGACATCCAGGTGGCCCCACATCTGTTATCAACGATGGTACTGGTCAAGCCACAGACGATCTACTGGAAATACCTGCTGTTGGTAAAAATGGCGGTAGTGGTACTCCAAATTTCTTGAATTAATATTAGGACTAGTATTTGATTTTTGAAATACACGTAGGGTGTGTTATAGCGTTTCCTAAGCAAGTGAGGTACACCCAAATCTTTTTTACCAAGGTTAGTAGCTTTGAAAACGTACCTCACCAGACCGGGAACTGCTATAGCAAAGCGTAACGCTCCAACAGCTTAGGATGGTGCGTTACGCTATCGCTAACACACCCTACAAGACTGCGGTCTTCATGATAAGTCCTTAAACGGACATGATATTATTCCCCATTCCCAATTCTTTAAAAAAAGTCAGCCATCCAAGGTGAAGCACCTGCAAATATTTGCGTGGCTGCTAAGATAGCCGTTTCTGTACCACTTAGTTTTCCGGCTTGTTGCAAATGGTAGGGGGTGAATAAACCTGTATACAATGGTGCCAATTCCCGAATATCTAGCTGCAACTCACCCTTTCCACCTTTGGTAACTTCACCGCGTCCGTTGGCAACCGAAAGAATGAATTTACCATTATTTCCAGTTAGCAAATTATCTTGAATTTCTAAGTGCAATTGGGTCTGGATTCCTGGTGGATAACCCCGCAATTCTAGCGCTTTGACTACATCTACTACCCGCAGCATCCAGCGAAACTGACGGTATATCTTGGCAGTTTGCTCTGGTAGTAGCAATGTCAGGGAATCAATTGCAGAACTCTTCCATCGCACGTGTTGAATTTGGGAGCGATGATTTGCTAGAAAAGACCAGAAAGTTTGGGCAGCAGCAACTGTACTCAGTACCCAATCTTTCACCCAGAGGATTTCCCCATCTTCTGTTCGCTCTTGAGTAAAGATGATGTAACCTTGGGGTCGATCTTTAGTACCAATAAAATAGGCGTAGACTGTTTCCTGTTTATCTGGTTGGATTATTCGCTCCCAGATTGCTGAATGTCGGTCTAAGTAGCCATGCGTTTGTCTCGCCTGTTGCTGATATAGCTCATGAAAGTCTTCATGATTGATGCTCGCTACTGGTTGCAGAGGTAGAGGTTGCTCCCGCACCTGGATATTCCTGGTAGCCACTTCCCAAATACACCAGCTACCCCCCTGCTCATAACCTACTTTTCGGTACAAAGTTTGAACGGCTGGATAAAGAGCGGAGATTGCTATACCTCTATCGTAAAGTTCTTTGAGGGTGTGCTGCATGAGAGCGATCGCAGCTCCCGAACCGCGATATTCTGGAGCAATGCCCACTGCGGCAATTCCTGTCATGGGTACACGTTGACCACCCCACCACTGGCCCATATCCAAAGTTGCTAATCCACCAGCTAATTGTTCCAATCCCCGAATAATGCGGAAGTTTTCTACGCCAATCAGATTGATGTAAACTTCCTCGCCACCAAGGGCGCTGATGAAACATTGCTCAAGGATATACGCCAACGGCTGGATATCCTGTGGATAGGCGAGAGTACTGTATTCAAATTGAGCCGTCATCTCTTATACCATTAGTATTACAAAACCAGAATCATACTACAAAGGATGTTTTTTGAGTGTTTCACCAACTTAATACACAACAAAAAGATTAATGCGGTTTGTATTTGCAGATATGGGATACTTAGTAAAGTTACTTAATCTTCATATTAATTTACATAATAAAGCTGTACAAATGTCACAAGCTTTGAATACCTAAAGTTTTAACTTCACTATTTACAATATCCAAGCAAAAAGCCTCGACGTTGACCTTCTGAGGCTCAATGTTGACCTTCTGAGGCTCGATGTTGACCTTCTGAGGCTCGATGTTGACCTTCTGAAGCTCGATGTTGACCTTCTGAAGCTCGATGTTGACCTTCTGAAGCTCGATGTTGACCTTCTGAGGCTCGATGTTGACTTCTGATCTGGCTGACATTCAAATTTCGATTATAATTCCAAATAATTATTTCTAACTCAATAAAATACTAATGAAAGTTGTAACCAATTTATTCCTTTTTTTGCTGCCAATTCTGAGTAGCTTTTGGATTGCCCAAACTTGTAACTCTTTATCTTCTTATCAGCCTCTTCAGTCTATAGATGGGGCGGCTTTATATAAAAAAGAACTAACTAATGGGAATGAAGCCTATTTACAAGTTATCAATGTGGGCAAAATGCACATAGACCAAATTATCGGAGAAGTAGATAATATGGGTCTAAATGAGGGTAAATATTATCAGGGAGAAGGTAAATATTACAGCCCATTTTTCCAAAGAAAGTTGTTTTCTGAAGTTGCAAATGAATATAAAGAACTTTACGCAAATAACGTTTTCTCGATGATTAATTGTTCTTTTTTTGAGCAATACGAATCTAGTACTCAATTATCCTTTCCAATCAAACTAAATGGTGTAGTCATCAGTGGTGGCACTAGTCCTTATGGCCCCATCAAGGAACCAAAAGATAAATACTATAGTAATATTCACCTCAAAGCCCTAGTCTGGGATAATAAGCAGGCATACATTACCGATTACAACCAGGTTAGCGGTGCGCCTCTCAATCAAAACGCAGTGAAAAATGCGATCGTTACTTACCGATACAGCGATCATCCCGCAAAAGTATTAGCCCAAAACCAAGCAAATAAGTATCAACTCATTGGGACTCTAGACAAAGATGGTGTTAAAGGTGACGAGTTATTGTTAATAATGACGGTGAAGCAAGCAACTCTGGATGAGGCAGCAGATTTATTACGTAAATTAGGAGTTAAAGGCGACATCATTACTGTTGACGGCGGTACGTCTACTTATTTATTCAACTCCCAGAATGGAAATATTATTGTTCCCCAACTGGCTAATCCGCAAGAAAATCCTACTTTCCGAAACCTCCCTCATTATCTGGGATTCCGTAAGAAAACCAAAAATCAGGTTACGCCAAAAATCTCGATCTCTCAGCCAGTTGCAAAAGTACTTCCAAAGAAGGATCAGCCTTATTTAATATTGTGGCGGGATAATTTTGATGGCGATGTCTCGATTAAGCTGTACGATGGAGACAAACTTATCCAAAACATTTCTTCTCGTACCGCTAGCGATGGTGTTTATGAGTGGACACCACATATTTCTGTAAAAGAAGGCTATTTTATTCGTATTTCTAGCTGGAAAGACCGGAATATTTTCGGGGAGTTGCAATTGTAATCGAGATCGACGCTGTTTTTAGCGGTGCGGAATGGAAAATTGGAATGGATAACTAGCTAAACGCAAACCTTTCAACAAGTTTGGCGGTATGGCAGCGATCGCAATTGTTATTGTTTCTCACAGTAAACAACTAGCTTTAGGTGTGCGGGAACTCGCCGCGCAAATGGTTCAAGGCCAAGTTTCTATTGCTGTTGCAGCAGGGATTGAAGATCCTGAAAATCCATTGGGTACAGATCCCATTCAGGTTTACGAAGCGATCGCTTCTGTTTTCTCTGATGATGGTGTCTTGGTATTAATGGATTTGGGTAGTGCTTTGCTAAGTGCAGAAATGGCTATCGAATTTTTGCCAGAAGCACAGCAGCAAAAGGTGTATTTGTGTGAAGCACCTCTAGTAGAAGGTGCGATCGCTGCTGTTGTTGCTGCGGCGGCTGGGAGAAACATTCACCAAGTCATGGCGGAAGCACGCGGCGCACTCCTGGCAAAAGCGACTCAATTGGGTGTAAGTCCGTTGTCAGTTGTTACTGACAACATCGAAGCAATAAATCCCGAATTTCCAACCAAAGAAATCCGGCTAATTGTCAGCAATCGCTTAGGATTACACGCCCGTCCCGCAGCCCAATTTGTGGGAACCGCAGCCCGGTTTCAATCTCAAATTCTAGTGCAGAATTTAACCAGGAATACTGGGCTAGTTCGGGGTGACAGTATTAACCAAGTCACAACTTTAGGGGTGCGCCAAGGACACGAACTGGTAATTACTGCTACCGGTTCTGATGCAGATGAAGCACTGGCAGCATTACAGGCATTATTCGCAAATAATTTTGGTGAAGATAATCTTGCCTTGAATTCTCCACCAGCATTTCACCATCAAGTTACTCCAGCAACTCACGGCGAACTTTCGGGAATTGCTGCTTCTGCGGGAGTTGCGATCGCACCTGTTGTTCATTATCAACCCACTCACATTACCATTACGGAATATCACGTAGACGATCCTGAATCAGAGTGGCAACGAGTACAAGCAGCAATTCACACCGCCAGACAAGAAATTCAAGCAGTTTTTTCCCAAGCATCTCTGCAAATTGGTGACACTGAAGCCGCTATATTTGATGCCCAATTACTATTTTTAGAAGATCCAGTATTGTTGGAAGCGGCTCATCAGCGTATTTTAGACCACCATATAAATGCTGAGGCAGCTTGGCAAGCCGTAGTAGATGAAGTGGCGACTTCTTACCGAACACTTGAAGATTCTTATCTACAAGAGCGAGTTGACGATGTTATAGATGTCGGGCAAAGAGTGCTGCGATTATTAGCTGGAAATCTCCCTGCTAACTTGCATTTTGATGAACCGGCGATTTTAGTAGCGACTGATTTAACCCCCTCAGATACCGCTAGATTAGATCCGACAAAGGTATTGGGTATTTGTACAACTTCTGGTAGCGCCACGTCCCACAGCGCAATTATCGCCCGGACATTGGGTATTCCGGCAGTTTTGGGAGTGGATGCCCAAGTGTTGCATTTGGCAGATGGTACGCTGATGGCACTTGATGGTGAAAGTGGCAAAGCTTGGGTAGAACCAGAATCACATATCCTGGATTTATTGGAGGCAAAGCGAGAAGCTTGGCAAACTGCCCAACAGGAAGCACGAGCTACGGCACACCAGCCAGCAATTACTCGTGATGGTCGGCAAATTAGCGTTTTTGCCAATATTGGTAGTATAAATGATGTCCAAGTTGCTGTAGCTAATGGTGCAGAAGGGGTGGGATTACTCCGCACAGAGTTTCTTTATTTAGATCGGACAAGCGCCCCCACAGAAGAAGAACAACTTGAAGTTTATCAGGCGATCGCCCAAGTTTTAGATAATCGTCCCCTAATTATTCGTACCTTAGATGTTGGTGGTGATAAGCCACTTCCTTATCTCAGGGTAGGGTTTCCAGAAGCTAATCCTTTCTTAGGTTGGCGGGGAATTCGTTTCTGTTTAGATCGTCCAGAACTTTTAAAAACTCAGTTACGAGCAATTTTGAGAGCTAGTGTCGGACACCAAATTAAGATTATGTTGCCAATGATTGCCACTTTAACTGAGGTGCGTGCAGCTAAGGTAATTTTGGGTGAAGTGCAGGCTGAATTAAATCAAGCTGGTATCCCCTTTGATGCAGCGATGAAAGTAGGGATTATGGTAGAGGTTCCATCAGCAGTTGCGATCGCAGATCAATTAGCTGCTGAAGTAGACTTCTTTAGTATAGGGACTAACGACCTGAGTCAATACATCATGGCTAGCGATCGCACTAACCCCCGCGTGGCAAACTTAGCTGATGCGTTACATCCAGCCGTGTTGCGAATGGTGCAGCAAACTATCCAAGCTGCTCATGCTGCCGGAATTTCGGTAGGATTATGTGGAGAATTGGCAGCAGATACTTTAGCAACACCAATTTTATTAGGTTTAGGGCTGGATGAGTTGAGCGTGAATCCTCAAAGTATACCTGGAGTCAAGCAAGCGATCGCTCGGTTGAGTATAGTTGAGAGTGAAGCGATCGTGGCATCAGCATTGCAACAAGATTCCGCAGTTCATGTCAGAGAACTAATCTCAACTTCAGTTATTCCCCCTGCATAATTCGTAATTCGTAATTCGTAATTCGTAATTCGTAATTCGTAATTCGTAATTCGTAATTCGTAATTCGTAATTCGTAATTACGAATTAGTTAAAATCTTATTCCCAGTTGCCCGTTAAAACCACGAATAGAATTGTAACCAGCACCAACAAAAACGTTATTAGTAGCACCTACCTGAACGCCACCTGAAACCGCAACACCTTTATCTTCTGAATAAAGTCCAACTCCTACATAGGGTGAAATGACAGGTAGACTGATAAATTTCAAAACATCTACTCCCGTAGCACCATCAGGGCCAACTCCTAGCTCAACCCCGAAATTCAAAGCTCTAGCGCCTACAGCATAAGTTATGTCACCATCTTTTCCACCAACTTCAACCCAAGGTTGCGGTATAAGTTGAGCCGATGCTTGACTTGGGGCAAATAAAGCTAACAAACATATAGATGTAAGTAATGTTTTAGTAATAATCGCTATTTTCACATTATTCTCCTCCACTAACTGGTGTATCTTAATTGTCTTCTTAGGGAACTCCAAAAAATAAATTATTCAATTTGTCTACTCAACTAGACTTCTTTCTTCCTTGTCTCCCTTGTCCCCCTTGTCCCTCTGCGACGGAATATTTTTTTACTTGGAAATCCCTTACAACTACCCTTGCTTCAGCACTACTGTTAACTAGGGTTTGTCTATGATGGCTAATCGTGACGGATTGAAAGTCATTTGAGTGCCCGATGAGTGCAAGTTGTTTACTAAGTGCTACAAAAGTATAATTAGCCGCAATATTATTTACGTTATTAAGTAGGAAAAGTAGGATCTTTTATAAGAACCCTTGATTAACCTGTTGATAAGCTGTAAATTAGTGCGTAGTAGATAGTCAATATAAAACTATACAAAGAATTGAGAAAACGCAAGGGTTTGGGATTGCTTCTCTGCGAGATGCGATCGCCGAAATAGCAAATGTAGTCGCCGAAATAGCAAATGTAGTCGCCGAAATAGCAAATGTAGTCGCCAATATAGCAAATGTAGTCGCCAATATAGCAAATGCGATCGCCAAAATCACAACAAAGTAATACCAATTTAGGAAAATAATGCAACAGATAAACCATTTGTAGAGACGCGATGAATCGCGTCTTCACCCAAGGATGTGTTGCAATCATTAATTGAATTGGTATGCCCAATGCCCAATGCCAGGAATAATGGCATTTGTCGAATCGTTAAACAAAGAAAAAACTTGAGGTAAAATCTATGACACTGTATCAAGTAACTCAAACCACCGACAACGGAAACGGCGACACGGTAGGCAGCCTCAGCTATGCTATCCTCCAAGCCAACCGGAATGCAGGAACTGATGCGATCGAGTTCAAATCGAACATCAGAATTACGAGCGTGATGAAGACCCTGCTCAACAGTGATATCGTGGTCATCGGCAACGGCAAAACAGTCAGTGGCGATGCCAACAACAATGGGCAAACCGACAATGGAGATTTGCGTCCCTTCTTCATCAAGTCAGGAAACGTGAGTTTCTACGACCTGACGATTACCAATAGCACTGCTAAAGGAGGGGATAGCTTCGGAAGAGGAGGAGGCGGTGCGGGAATGGGAGGAGGGATGTTCATCTACGATGGGAACGTCTCTTTGAGCAATGTGACTTTTGATAGCAACCTAGCACAAGGTGGCAATGTCTCAAAACTCAACGTTATCGGCAGCGGCGGTGGTATGTTCGGCAACGGTGGCATAGGCATCGAAAAGGGTGGCGGCGGATTATTTGCTTCTAGTACTGGTAGTGGTACTGATGGCGGCTATGGTGGCAATGGTAACTACGGTGGCTTTGGTGGCGGCTTTGGCGGCTTTGGCGGCGGCGGTGGCGGCAAGAGCGGCTTTGGCGGCTTTGGCGGTGGCGGTGGCGCTGGTGGCGGCAGGGGCGGCTTTGGCGGCGGCGGTGGCGGCGACGCCAGCGGCTTTAGCAGCCAGGCCGGCTACGGCGGCGGCGACAGCAACAATACCTACGGCAATGGCGGCGCAGGTCTAGGAGGTGCTATTTTTATGCGTACTGGCAAACTCACCCTCAATTCCATTACCTTGAATAACAACCAAGCTAGGGGCGGCAGTGGAGGCGAGAACGGTCTAGGCGTGGGAGGGGCATTGTTCATTATGCGGGAGACTGCCATTACCTATCCCGTCTTTAGCGACGACAACATCCAAGGGATGCCCGACTCTTTGCCTACTGTTGTCTCTGAGGGAACGGAGCCAACTTACTCAGGTAATTCCGCCAGCGATGATACAGGAGCCACCGATAATAACGACAACGTATTTGGCACTCTCAACACCGTGGCTGACCCCAACTCCCTCGGTCAGTTATTCACTGGCACCAGCAGCAGCGAAACCTTTGATGGTGGTGGCGGCAACGACACCATAAATGGCGGTGGCGGCAATGACATCTTGCTTGGAGGTCAGGGCAACGACAACCTCAACGGTGATGCTGGCAATGACATCCTCTACGGCGGACTTGGCAATGACAATCTTAACGGTGGTGCAGGCAATGATACCCTGATTGGCGGTGCTGGGAGCGATCGCTTTACTTTCAATTCTGGACAAGCGTTCACCTCTTCTGATGTCGGACTAGATACCATCACCGATTTCACATCAGGGACTGACAAGATCGTTCTATCCAAATCCACCTTCACCAGCGTTGGTAGTGCCGTGGGCAATGGATTCAGTCAGACTGGTGAGTTTGATGTTGTCGATAATCTGAATCTCGTCACCGATCTTTTCGAGGGACTGGGAGCCGCCAATATCATTTACAATCGCCAAGATCGAGGTTTGTACTACATACCTGACGGTCTGGTGACGGGTCTTTTTGGAAGTCTGCAACCGGTTCAATTTGCCACGCTTCAAGGCGACTTCACACCAAATGCCAGCGATTTTCAGATTATCGCCTAGCTAGGGCAAACCCATCTAATTAGTATTGACAAAACGCTGTTTTTATGAGTTTTGTTATCGGTCAGCGCGATCGCCTTTCTTGCCCTGGGGTGCTTTGTACAAACACCGTTGAGGACTACATAAACTAAGGCTGGCGATCGCTCTTGGGCTGAAGGCACGAAACAGGAGGTTGAACTGGGAAGTTGTTGAACCACTTCGATTTTCCCAGTGCAAAACTCATCTTCTCTTTAGCCAGATCAGCCCAAGGGAAAATCCGATCTGGCAGTTATTGAATCGTTAAACAAAGAACAAACTAGAGGTAAAATCTATGACACTGTATCAAGTAACTCAAAGCACTGACAACGGAAACGGCGACACGGTAGGCACCCTCAGCTATGCCATCCTCCAAGCCAACCGGAATGCAGGAACTGATGCGATCGAGTTTAAATCGAACATCAGAATTACGAGCGTGATGAAGACCCTGCTCAACAGTGATATTGTGGTCATCGGCAACGGCAAGACCGTCAGTGGCGATGCCAACAACGATGGGATAACTGACAATCAAGATTTGCGTCCCTTCTTCATCAAGTCGGGAAACGTGAAATTCTCCGACCTGACGATTACCAATAGCACCGCTAAAGGAGGGTATGGCGGCAACACTGGAGGAGGTGGTGCAGGAATGGGAGGAGGGATGTTCATCTACGATGGCAATGTCTCTTTGAGTAATGTGACTTTTAGTAACAACCGAGCAGAAGGTGGCGTGGCCACCTCGGGAAGCTCCAACTTAAATACCGGCGGTGGCGGTGGTATGTTTGGCGGCGGCCAAGCCGGCGGCGGGGGATTGTTTGGTTCTAGCTTGACTGAGAATGGTGATCCGTATAGTGTAGGTACTGACGGTGGCTATGGTGGCAATGGGAACTACGGCGGCTACCGCGGCAATAGCTTCGACGGTAGCAATGGCGGCTTCGGTGGCGGTGGCGGCAACAACGGAGGTGCCGGCGGCTTTGGCGGAGGCGGCGGCATCAGCGTCAGAGGCACTGGCGGTAACGGCGGGTTCGGCGGTGGTGGTGGCGGTGGAAAGCCCAACAGCAATGGCCCGGGCGACACCTTTAGCAACGGTGGCGACGGCGGCTACGGTGGCGGCTTCGGCAGAGGCGGGACGGAGGGTAGCAGCGGCAAGAACGGGTTCGGCGCCGGCTACGGCGACACAAACCCAAACGACGGCGCAGGTATGGGAGGTGCTATTTTTATCCGTAGTGGCACCCTCACCCTCAATTCCGTCAAACTGAATAACAACGTAGCTCATGGTGGTAATGAATTCGTTAGCGATGGAACTCTAGATGAGGCTAAAGGCTTTGGAGGGGCATTGTTCATCATGAAGTCCACTACCAATACCAACGGCAACAACCAAGGGATGCCTACCACTTTGCCGACTGTTGTCTCTGAGGGGACGGAGCCAACTTACTCAGGTAATTCCGACACCGATGATAGCAACAATAATGATAGCGATAATAGCGACTATTTGGCACTCTCAACACCGTGGCTGACCCCAACGCCAGTAATCAGCTATTCACCGGCACCAGCAGCAGCGAAACCATTGATAAAGGTGCTGGCGACGACACCATAAACGGCGGTGGCGGCAACGACATCTTACTTGGAGGTCAGGGCAACGACAGCCTCAACGGTGGTACAGGCAATGACATCCTCTACGGCGGACTCGGCAATGACTTTCTCAACGGTGGTGCTGGCAATGATACCCTGATTGGCGGTGCTGGGAGCGATCGCTTTACTTTCAATTCTGGACAACAGTTCACCCAAGCTAACGCCGAACTAGTGGGACTAGATACCATCACCGATTTCGTGCGAGGTACTGACAAAATCGTTCTATCTAAAACCACTTTCACTGGCATTGGTAGTGCGGTGGGCAATGGATTCAGTCAAACTGGTGAGTTTCGAGTTGTCCAGAATAGCAATGCCCTGAGCAACCTTCTTGGGAGTCTCGGCCCAGTCAATATTGTTTACAACTTAGAGACGGGAGGCTTGAACTACATCTCTGACAATCCTTTGTCACTGAGGTTCACTCGATTTGCCACCATTCAAGGCAGCCCCGGACTGACTGCAAGCGATTTTCAGATTATCGCCTAGCTAGGACAAACTCATCTAATTAGAGGGGAAAGGGAAAAGGTTAAAGGGAAAGGGTTTTTTCTTAGCCCTTTCGCCTTTACCCCTTACCCCACTTCTGCAAGAAGTCTATTATTTTAATGACTGATTTATGGATTGAATTTGATTGGATAGCATACGGCTCAACTCTATGGCTTGATTATAAAGTTGTGTATAAGTTGGTTGGTCTAAATAGCCCACTTCTAACGCTACTCTTAAAAGACTGCGAACTTCCCCGGCAGACCCTTTAGCAATATTTAGAAAGTTTAAGTATTCTTTGCGAGAATATCGTTCAAATCCCTCAGCAATATTTGTAGGTATTGATACGCTTGCGCGTCTTAATTGATCCCTTAAACCAAAGTCTCTACTCAGTTCGCCTTCCTTAGTCCTTAAGTATATTTCCTTAACTAAGTCAATACCTTTTTGCCATACTCTTAAATCCTCAAAACTTTCAATTCTCTTCTTTTCCATTCCTTTCCCCTTTCCCCTTTCCCCTTATCTTAAAAAATGACACAACCAAAATTACACTTTATCTCTGGATTACCCCGTTCTGGTTCCACCTTACTCGGAGCTTTGCTGCGGCAAAATCCCCGATTTCACGCCAACATGAGCAGTCCTGTTGGGGGTCTGGTCAACAGTATGCTAGAAGCCATGAGTGAGAATAATGAGTTTTCAGTCTTTATTACACCAGAACAAAAACAAGCTCTAACTTTAACGATTTTTTCAACTTTCTATCAGCCCCAAGCAGATAAAGCAGTTATCTTCGATACCAATCGCCTTTGGTGTAGCAAATTGCCTTTAATCCACCAGCTATTTCCCGACGCGAAAGTGATTTGCTGCGTGCGGAATGTCGCTTGGATAATGGATAGTGTCGAACGGTTGATTAGGAAAAATGCTTTTGATGTGTCGCGTTTATTCAATAATTCTGGCGAACGTTCTACCGTTTACACGCGCACCGAAGCTTTAAGTCAGTCGGGAAGATTAGTCGGGTTTGCTTATAACGCTCTCAAAGAAGCTTTCTATAGCGAATATAGTAAATCTTTACTCTTGGTGGACTACGACATATTAAGCCAAGCCCCCGATAAAACCTTATCGCTGATTTATCAATTTCTGGGAGAGGAACCCTTTGAGCATGATTTTAGCAACGTGGAGTACCAAGCCAACGAATTCGATCGCCGCCTGAATACAGATGGACTGCATCACGTGCGCTCAAAAGTCGAGTTTCAACCTCGGATGACTGTTTTACCCCCTGATTTATTTGCTCAATATGAGGGTTTATCTTTCTGGGAGACTCCCACCAGCAGTAGTCTAGCCAATGTGATTGTCGCCCAGCAGCCACAGATTCCCCTAGCGCCCCCGCTAGAGGTGGGAAACAAGGCAAACGGATCTAGTGTTTTTTCAAACTTGAGATGATTTTAACCCTTAGCGATCGCTAATAACTAAAGGTTCGAGACTGTTGTTAAATATTAAATAAAACATGAAACAACAAGGTATAATTCTGTGGCTGACAGGCTTAAGTGGTGCAGGAAAAACAACTATCGCCCACCGTGTAGCCCAAGAACTCCAAAGGAGAAATCATCGCTTAGAAGTGCTAGATGGTGATGTCGTTCGCACCCATCTTTCACAAGAATTGGGTTTTAGCAAAAAAGACCGAGATACAAATGTGCGTCGCATTGGCTTTGTTGCAGAATTACTTAGTCGCAATGGCATAATAGCGATCGTTGCAGCAATCAGCCCCTACCGTGATGTTCGAGATCAACTCAAACAGACAACTACTAATTTTGTCGAAGTTTATGTAAATGCTCCACTTGCAGTTTGTGAATTCCGTGACGTGAAGGGACTTTATGCCAAAGCCAAGGCAGAACAAATCAAACATTTTACTGGGATTTCTGACCCTTATGAAGAACCATTAAATCCAGAAATTATCTGTCAAACGGATAAATTCACTATCGATCAATGTGTTAACCAAGTACTTTACTATTTAGAACACCAAAATTTGATTGTTGCTGATAAAAATCTTATGCCAACTTCCTCACAATACATGAGAAAGGGATGATTTAATTATGAAAAATTGATGGTTTATAATTTAAGCTAAAACTTTAATTAATCAAGGTATAGGACTCCTATTTGATTTTTGAATAAAATTAGGTATGTAGGGTGTGTTAGAACGAAGTTCGTAACGCACCATTCTCAAGGGTTTGGTGCCGTACTCTCCGCGATAACACCCTACGGATCTTTTCAGAAATAAAACCGGATTCCTATAGATTAAAACTATGATTACCTAACTATAGGACTAGTACCGCAAGGCGGAATTCAAAATTCAAAATTCAAAATTCAAAATGAATACAGCGTAAGCCTTTCGTTGATTTGAAATGGTAGCTTTATTTACGCCGTGGTGTACTAGTAGCCTACTTTGAGACTTTGCGTCCCTTACTCACAGCAGCAACTCTACTCAAAAGTGGACACATCTCGTAGCAAACTAGGAATTTCCCCTTGAGAGAAAGAAAACTCCAGCAAAGTTTCTCTAAGACCTAAATATCCAGATTCAGCAAAAGACAAAAGCATTCGTGAAAGTGCTAGCCACACCTCCGGCTCATATTCCCAATCACGATAACGCGAAGCTTTCCCAGCAATTGAACGTAGCGCCCAGAAATAAGAGTTCCGCACCACCGAACCACCCTTTTTAAACTCTGGCAAATCTTCGTGGTTGATAAAAAGTATTTGATTTTCAATTTTGGCTCTCATCGCAATTTTAGATTTTAGATTAAAAGTAAATTTTAAGTAGTGGGTTACGGCTTTAGCCTAACGCACCATATTTATCCTAATAATGTAGAGATTTGGTTATTGCAAAATCTCTACATTTAACACCTAAAAATTGGCACTTAAACCCACGCGAAAAGTAAATCCAGGGCTATAAATGCGATTAACTCGCTCATATTGCTCGCCGAGTAAATTTTCTAGGTAAACTCTCAATCCTAAATTACTAAGTAGGTGGGTGAGAAAATTTATAACTATGTCATTGCGAACGCAACGAAGTGGAGTGAAGCAATCACAAGGTTTTCACCGCTTTTACTTTTCGTTACATAGTTATATTTATTTGTGCCTGCCTACTTAGATAAATATCTGCATCATCGCTTGGAGTTTGCTCTGTTTCTGGATTAACTTCACTCGGTACAGATTGTTGAGTTAATAATTCGGCATTTATGACGGGTAGCCCAATTTCACTCAAACTTGGAATATCTGAAATGGCTTCGGTTGATTTATCAGTATTTATTTCCTTAATTTCACTATCAGCAGCCAAGCCAGGAAACGCTATGAGCAAACTTGGTAAAGTCACTGTTAGCCACAAAAAATCCTTTTTCACGTTCTCTTTCACACCAACGAAAACAGTCACCACGTAGTATTGTTGCTGTAATATTGACACTCTCAGGTCTAAAGACACTGAGATTCTTTAATCAAAGACATGACTTGCTCATCCAAGATTACTCCAGCATGAGTAGTGGTCGCATCTCCTAAAGCGTTGCTTGCGTCTAGCGCAAAGGTTCCGGTATGCCCTACCGTACCCAATCCTCGACTAAGGATAATTCTAGCTGCGTTCTCATCCCTGTCCATCACACATCCGCATGAACATACGTGCGTTCTAGTGGATAGTGTTTTTTTGACAATTTCACCACAGCTAGAGCATTCTTGACTCGTGTATTGCGGATTAACCGCAAGAGTCGCTTATATCTCAGGGCTGAAGCCACTGAGCTTTACGCTTACCGGCTAATTTGTAAAATTGTGTCAAAAGACACGCCGTCATATTTCCCCAGTTCAGATGAGACTGTTAGTCAATTCACTGACTATGGGTTTAACTCCAAAGCAGCCGCATTTAAATAAGCTAGGAGCCATGTAAAGAGCCATTTAGGGGGGGATATTTAACCCCTTGCTCCCTCCAGCTATTTGTTGCCGTGTGCTTAAATTTTTACTACTTAAGGAATAGAGATTTTTATTACTAATGATAGAGTAATAAATTTGATATATGGAGTTAAAGTGAAATGTTAGTGCATTTAAGAGAGTTATTAGTAACTATAAAATTCAACTAATTATTCAAAATAATCGAAGTTGATTAATTGCCAAAAAAGTAATTATTGAAAATTAACTTATGTATGTAGCAGTATGGCCAGGGAATGTATATCCTTTAGGTGCAACTTGGGATGGTAAGGGGACAAACTTCGCTTTATTTTCAGAAAATGCAACTGGGGTAGAGCTTTGTTTATTTGATAACGATGACGAAGAGATTCGCGTGCCTTTGACAGAAAAAAACAATTTTGTTTGGCATGGTTACTTACCAGGAATCGGGCCCGGTCAAAAATATGGGTTTAGAGTGCATGGGATGTGGGCACCAGAAGCAGGTCATCGATTTAATGCAAACAAACTATTAATTGACCCCTACGCTAAAGCAATTGATGGTCAGTTTAGTAACGATCCATCTGTCTTTGCCTATTCTCTAGATGCTGAGGAAAAAGACTTAGTTTTTTCTGAACTAGATGATGCCAAAATAATGCCTAAATGTGTTGTCGTCGATCAATCTTTTGATTGGGAAGATGACAAACTGCTTGGTACACCTTGGCATACAACTGTTATTTATGAAACTCATGTCAAAGGTTTTACAAAGCTACATCCAGCTATTCCAGAAGAGTTGCGTGGTACTTATGCAGGGTTGGCACACCCAGCTGCAATTCAACATTTACTGCAATTAGGAATTACAGCAGTTGAATTGATGCCAGTGCATCACTTTCTATCCCATCCGGGACATTTAGAAGATAAAGGATTAAACAATTACTGGGGCTACGATTCCATCAACTATTTTGCCCCCTATTCTAGTTACAGTGCTAGTGGAACTGCGGGTCAACAAGTCACCGAATTCAAGCAAATGGTTAAGGCACTACATTTTGCCGGAATTGAAGTGATTTTAGATGTCGTCTACAACCATACTGGTGAAGGAAATCATTTCGGTCCAACGCTATCTTTGCGAGGTATTGATAATTCTGTATATTATCGCTTGGTAAAAGACGATCCTCGCTACTACATGGATTTTACAGGCTGTGGTAACTCTCTGAATGTGCGTCATGCTCAAGTTCTGAAGTTAATTATGGATAGCCTGCGCTATTGGGTAATAGAAATGCATGTAGATGGCTTCCGATTTGATTTAGCCTCGGCACTAGCACGAGAATTATATGAAGTAGATAATCTATCAGCTTTCTTTGACATTATTCATCAAGACCCAATCCTAGCAGATGTGAAGCTAATTGCTGAACCTTGGGACTTAGGAGAAGGAGGCTATCAAGTCGGGAACTTTCCACTGCGTTGGTCTGAGTGGAATGGGAGATATAGGGATACAGTCAGAGATTTTTGGCGTGGTGTAGATGATAGTTTAGGACAATTTGCTTACTGTTTTACGGGTAGCCCTGACCTGTATCAAACAAACGGGCGCAATCCAAATGCAAGTATTAATTTCATAACTGCTCATGATGGTTTCACGTTAAATGATTTAGTCAGTTACAACGAAAAACATAACCACGCAAACGGGGAAGATAATAGAGATGGTGAAAGCCATAATAGATCCTGGAATTGTGGTGCTGAAGGCGAAACCGATGATGCAGAAGTGATGCGTTTGCGCGAACGGCAACGACGAAACTTTTTAGCAACTCTAATGCTATCTCAAGGTGTGCCAATGCTATTAGAGGGAGATGAAATTGGCTGTAGTCAAAAAGGTAATAATAATGTCTACTGCCAAGATAATGAGATTTCCTGGCGGCATTGGGATTTGCATAAAGCGAACTCAGATTTACTTGACTTCACACGCGAACTAATTGATTTTCGCCATCAGCATCCAGTATTTCGCCGGCGTAAGTGGTTTCAAGGTCGCCCCATCCACGGTTTAGGGATTAATGATATTGCTTGGTTTAATGCTGATGGTAGTGGAATGACTGAGAAGCAATGGCTAATTAGTTATGCCAAAGTAATGGAGATTTTCTTGAATGGGCAAGGAATTCTTACTCCAGGAGATCGTGGTGAGCGAATTATTGATGAAAGTTTTCTACTATTTTTTAATGCTCACTATGAGTTACTTGAGTTTGCTTTACCCAATGACTTTAAAGACAAGGTATGGGAGATAGTAATTGACACTAATGAACCTCGCTTTTTACATCGAGGAAAATTAGTTTCAGGTTCTCAAAGTGTACCAGTTACAGATCGCTCTCTGATGCTGTTACGTCTTATTAGTTAGAAGATGTTTGAAAAATCCTAGAGTATAAGCTGTTCCACATTTGAATTGCATAATTAGGGCGGGCAAGATGCCCACCCTACAAGAGTTATAAAAATTGAGGGAGAATATCAAGTCAGTCAGTTTCAAGGTAGCGATGCCTGCGGCAACCCCTTTGGGGAACGCATTATCTCACCTACTTTCCCCGAATTAAATTTAACCGCCGAACAAGTTTTTCAAGCTGGTGGATACCCTGTATAGCTTTTACAGTCTTATAAAAAAGCGATTTCAGTTACAGAAGAAATTTTTTGTCGCAAATTCTTCAGCAAATCGAGAGTTTTTTCGTAGGCGACTCTCTTTCCTTGATTGTCAAAGTACTCAGATGCTTTTTGTAAATCAGACATTGCATCTAAATGATATCCTAAGCGATAACGAGCTATTCCCCGATTAATGTAAGCCTGAGCATTACTGGGGTTGAGTCTGATGACTTGAGAAAAATCACGCACTGCACCAAAGTCATCTCTATTTCGTCCGCAAGCGCAACCCCGGTTAAAATAAGCTCGATAATCGTTAGCGTTGAGACGAATTGCTAGATTAAAGTCGAGCATAGCTGCTTGGGTATCTTGCAAGATAAAATGCGCCAAACCTCGGTCATTGTAGATATCTGCAAGCAGTAAACTAGTGATTTGGGGAATTTGAGTTAGGGCTAAATTAAAGTCAAGAATTGCCTCCGAGTCTTTCCCATCCCCAGCACGGGCTAATGCTCGGTTGTAGTAAGCTCGAAAATCGTAGGGTTTAAGTGCGATCGCTCGATTATGATCGACAATGGCAGCAAGATAATCTCCTTGTCTGTAGTGTGCTACTCCCCGGTTCAGATAAGCCTCAGAGTCATCAGGTGCAAAATTTATGGCTTGGGTACAATCTGCGATCGCTTGATGGTAATCTTGTAATTGGAGATAAGCAAGACAGCGATCGCTATAAGCAAAAGCCAAATCTTTCTCAAGTTCAATCGCCTGATTAAAATTCTCTATTGCTTCCTGGTAATTACTTCGCCGCATCTTATCTACACCCAACTGCAAGAAATCACTCGCTGTAATTTGGGTAATTAAAACGGGTGCTGAATTTGCGGATAAAGTCAAAAAAGTCAGAGTTAAAGCAATAATTACACTGATAAATAATCGCCAGAAATTATCCATAGTACCAACTTAGGATAGGTAGTATTGTTTGATGTTCTTGCAACAGTCTTTTTATCAAGACTCTTAGGGGTTGAATGAACAAGTATTTGACTGTGATTTTAGGCAGTTGTTGATCCCCCCTAACCCCCCGATAAATTGGGGGATTTAGGGGGATCTAGAACGTTTTGATACCTATAATAAGACTTTTCAAACAGCCTCTTAATCCAAAATTGGTATAAGCATCCTAATTTGAAAATTTCGGCAACCCTAAAATTCGCGGGACAAAAGCCCCGCAAATTGTTAATTTTTGAAGTTAGATGTTAGTTTACTTCCAGTCCTTATCTGCTTGTGAAAGCACATAAGCCGCTACATCTTCAATCTGGCTATCTTTTAAACGTTTGCCGAAGGCGGGCATGGCATTTTTACCTTTTGTAACCTGGGAAATAATCGCCTCTGCTGAGTACATATCATACTTTTCCAAAGCGTCTTTCTTCAGACTTTTGGCAGCTTGAACCAGATTCTTACCACCAGCATGACAAGAAGCACAATTAGCACTAAATACTTTAGCTCCACCAACAGCATCCCCTGCCAAAGCTGGACTGCTGAAGGCAAAGGTGAAGATTGCTATGCCTAACAGCATGACTGTAATCAATTTTTTCATTTCGTGTTCTCTCTGCAATAACGGCTTATTGGGTGCAATATCCTCCATAATTGTCAGTTGAGCCGCTCCTATAGTCAAACGACAAGCTGTCAAACTTCCCTTTAAAATTTTTGAATTTTTTGGTTTTTAGATACAGAGTCATATCTAGCGACAAACTGCTTTTCATTTACGCTGATAATGAAAATGCAAATTTATATAAATATTTAATATTTTATAACCGAAAAATGATAGGCGTTTAAGGATGAAATATTCAAAATATTCATCTTTTATACTTCATCCTTTGTTTTTTATTTAACAGTTCCTAACTGAGTAAGCGCATCTTCTGTAACACGGCAAATTCGCCAATCATCTAATATAGATGCTCCCATACTGCGGTAGAATGCTTTAGCTGGTTCGTTCCAATCCAACACACTCCACTCTAAACGCCCATAGTCACGTTCTACAGTTATCTGGGCTAATTTAGTAATGAGAGCCTTACCAATACCTTGCCTACGATATTCTGGTAAAACAAATAAGTCTTCCAGATAAATTCCTGGCTTGGTCAAAAATGTTGAATAATTATGAAAAAATAGGGCAAAACCAACAGTTTGACCGGCAGATTCTGCTAAAATCGCTTCTATATATCTGTGCGAGCCAAATAAATGCTCTTTCAATGCCAGAGCATTGCCAGTGACAGCGTGAGATAATTTTTCATACTCAGCAAGCCCCTGAATTAATTGAAATAGTACGCTGTAATCAGTTGGTTCAGCAAAACGCAAAATCAAATTGCTACACGAAGTCATTAGTCTATAGTCCATAGTTCATAGTCCATAGTCTATAGGCAACTGGGCAATTTTTTTTGAGTAATGACTAAATAAAAGCCGAAAAAAGGTACAGAATGCCTGGTTTTTGTAGATGTTGATAGATGAAGCTCAAGGAATATACAGATACAAGCTCGCCTTCATTCGTTAGGAATGTGGATTTAATAAAGAGCAAGTTTTGTAGGGTGTGTTATGAACATTTATCCTAACGCACCTAAAATTGATGATGGTGCGTTACGCTACGCGATAACACATCCTACGAAATTGAAAGTTTTGCACTTTATTCGATCCATATTCGTTAGTTAAGCTAATTAGGTCAGGTATTACATCTGTATCTTTGTAAATGTAACTAAATCAACCAACCTTTTAAGCGTTTAGCTATATGGGGACGGCGCAATTTCCGCATGGCTTTGCTTTGAATTTGACGCACTCGCTCACGAGAAAGATTGAACATATTGCCAACTTCTTCTAAGGTACAGGGTTCGCTGGTTGTCAAACCATAGCGCAGAGAAATTACATCTTTCTCCCGTGGAGTTAACACGTCACCCAATACTTCCCAAATCTCCTGACGCATCATGTTTTCATTCATTTTTGCTTCTGGAGACAGATTATCTTCATCTTCTAGCAAATCCATCAATTCCGTGTCTTCTTCTTTACCAACGCGGTGGTTAAGAGAAAGTGCTTGACGGCGTAATTGTTGTAGTTGGCGTAGTTGTTGGACACTAATTTCCAAAGTTTCTGCCATTTCACCTTCGGTAGGATTACGACAGAGTTTTTGTTTGAGTTCTCGTTGAGCTTTTTTCAGCTTGTTAAGCTTTTCAACAATATGAATAGGTAGCCGAATTGTCCGCGCATCGTTAGCTATAGCCCTAGTAATCGCTTGTCTAATCCACCAATAGGCGTAAGTAGAAAACTTGTATCCCTTGTCTGGATCGAACTTTTCTGTAGCGCGATTTAAACCCATTGCTCCTTCCTGAATTAAATCCAGAAAAGGCACTCCCCGATTTAGATATCGCTTGGCAATAGAAACTACTAATCTCAAGTTAGAGCGAATCATTTTGCGTTTCGCTACTCTACCTTGATACAAGCGACTTTCGAGTTGCTTTTCCGTCATTTCTAGCTCGGAAGCTACTTCTAGTTTGCTCGGTTCGTGTCCCAGTTTTAAGTTTAAAGCAGCTTGTAATTCCCTAATTTCCTCTAGAAACCTAACTCGCCGCGCTAACTCCACCTCTTCATCAGCTTTTAGAAGCGGATAACGCGCCATCTCTTTAAAAAACGCGCCGACAGCATCATCATGCTCGGTTTTATTGTATCCCGAAGGACGGGCCGCGGCCATATCATCCCCGTCGCGTTCATCTGATTCCAGATTTTCTACTACAATTGGAGTCTCTTCATCTGCTACTACATCTAAACTATCGAGTGATGGTTCTTCAATATCAGCAACATTCTCCAGTATTTCCATTTTTCCCAATTCAACAATATTCATAGTTTCCTTTAGGGATTGTTGTTTTGTTTGGTACATAATTTAGTTTCAGCTACTCCTTTGAGGCTTGGTAGTTTTCCCTAATGGACGAATGCACCTGTTTATATGGCAAATAGAAGCTTCTGCTAATTTCTATTCAGGAATAAAAATATGTATCTACCTACAACCTACGGGTTACAGTTAGATACAACCTATAACGAAACTAACCTTAGCACCCAACAAAACTTTCTTCTCAGGCTTCCAACAGATTATATTCTTCATTTTTTTCTTAATTATCAAATATGTCAAACCCCCTCAAACTTTCTCAACTTAAACAAACATAAAATTTTCAGCTAACTATCCAAATTTCTTAAACTTTCATATATTTTTCTAAATAAATATTTTTATGTTTATGTATTGGAAGTCACTAGATAAACTCAAAACCTGGTGATGGGGTTATGAATTACCAATTTCAAGTAACCAAGATGATACAAATTACAATAATGGCAGCTTAATTTGGGACGATCTTACTTGTATAAAAGCATCTCATATACAGAAAGGGTTGAATATCTATCGATAGGCGGAAAAAGGCTACTCCCTATTTAGTAGATAGAGCAACTGTTGCAGCAAGTGCCGACATGCTTTTATTTGTATAGTGGGTACCAAATATTTATTGCATGTATAGTTGATACGAATTTGTCTAGTAGATTACATAAGAGGAAACTTATCAAGTATTATGAATGATAACAGTATTGAGAAATACTATTTAAATTTAAGAAAGCAAAAAATTAGAGTTTATCTAGCTAGGTTAATTTTGACCAGCTATGTGAGGAAAACATCTAACTATAAAGTCAGCAACTATGTATATTAATGATGTAATTTTATCTCCTTTAGTGGTGGCTCAAGCTAGTGAATCGTACCATTCAGGTACAACTCTTAATAGGTGGGTTGAAGTATTGGTAGACTGTCCAGGAAGTACAGGATTATTTACTTATCGATTGCCAGCCCAGTTAGAAATAAAACCAGGAGATATTTTGAGCGTGCCATTTGGGGCACAACAATTAGGAGCGATCGCAATTCGGTTACTGGCACAACCAAATATCGATTTAGCACCAGAAAAAATCCGGGAGGTAGAAGATATAGTCAGCGTTGGATTTTTCCCAAGTGCTTATTGGGAATTACTCAATCGAGTTGCTGCATATTACTATACGCCCCTGATTCAAGTAATCCGGGTTGCTCTACCACCAGGGTTGCTGGGGCGATCGCAACGTCGCCTCCGTCTGGTTAGAGGAGGGCGGGCAGGGGGGAGTAGTTATTTACTGGCATCTCCTAATCCTTCAGCTTTTTTGACTCCAACCGCGCGGCAAGTTTGGGAACTTTTGCAAGGGCAGCCGGCGGGGGATTATAGTTTCGCTTACCTTCAACAAAAAGTCAAATCTGCCTATCGGGGAATTCGGGAGTTGCTGCGATTCGGTTTAGTAGAAAGCTACTTAGAACCGCCACGGCTGACTCGACCAAAGCTGCAAAAAGCAGTTACGCTTACAGGTGCAATCGATAGCGACTTAACTAGCCGCCAACGAGAGATTTTGGAAGTGCTGCGGCGGCATAATGGGGAGTTGTGGCAAAATGAATTACTGCAAATTTGCAATGCTAGTTCTTCTATCCTCAAAACGTTGACACAAAAGGGTTACATCGTTATTGAAGAACGGGAAGTATTGCGAACCGAACAGGGGCCAGCATTGGCAGGTGATGGCGCTAAATCTTTAACTACCGCCCAAGCTAGCGCTTTAGAGACAATCCAGACATTAGATGGATTTGCTGAAGTTTTATTGCATGGGGTGACAGGTTCAGGAAAAACCGAAGTATATTTGCAAGCGATCGCACCTCTCATCAACCAAGGCAAATCCGCCCTCGTTTTAGTCCCAGAAATTGGACTTACACCCCAGCTAACCGATCGTTTTCGCGCCCGTTTTGGCAATAAAGTTAGCGTGTATCACAGCGCCCTCTCCGATGGCGAACGTTATGACACTTGGCGGCTTATGCTCACAGGAGAACCGCAAGTTGTCATTGGTACGCGCAGCGCCGTTTTCGCCCCTTTGCCCAATTTGGGTTTAATTATTTTAGATGAAGAACACGACAGCAGCTTTAAGCAAGACTCACCCATACCCACCTACCACGCCCGCACCGTTGCCCAATGGCGAGCCGAATTAGAAAATTGTCCCTTGATGTTGGGTTCCGCTACGCCTTCATTAGAGAGTTGGATAAGCGTTAGGAGGCAGGAGTTATTACTTAAGTTTGCCCGAACGTGTCAACTCCCGCCCTTTACCACCCGTGGAAATCGTTGATATGCGGCAAGAGTTGCAGCAGGGAAATCGTTCTATATTTAGTAGATCCCTACAAGAAGCTTTGCAACAGTTGCAAGAGAGAAAACAACAGGGAATTTTATTTATTCATCGTCGGGGACACAGTACCTTTGTATCTTGCCGCAGTTGTGGATATGTGTTGGAATGTCCGCACTGTGATGTTTCGCTGGCGTACCACCACACCGAAGAAAAAGCGCCGGAATTATTGCGGTGTCATTATTGTAATTATGCGCGATCGCATCCCAAATTCTGCCCCGATTGTAGTTCCCCTTACCTGAAATTTTTCGGTAGCGGTACTCAGCGAGTCACGCAAGAATTAGCGCGACAGTTCCCAGAGTTGCGCTTGATTCGTTTTGATAGCGATACCACCCGCAACAAAGGCTCACACCGAACTCTACTCACCCAGTTTGCTAACGGCGAAGCAGATTTATTAGTGGGTACGCAAATGCTTACCAAAGGTTTGGATTTACCACAGGTGACACTTGTGGGCGTTGTCGCCGCCGATGGATTGCTAAATTTATCAGATTATCGCGCCAGTGAACGGGCATTTCAAACCTTGACTCAAGTCGCTGGACGGGCTGGTAGAGGCGACGATCCAGGGAGGGTGATTGTACAAACTTACACTACAGAGCATCAGGTAATTGCAGCAGTGCGATCGCACGATTATCACTCTTTCTCCCAAGCTGAGTTAGAACAACGGCAAGCCCTCAATTATCCCCCTTATGGGCGGTTAATTTTGTTGCGCTTAAGTAGTCTCGATCCCATTCAAGTGCAAAATACCGCGCAAATCATCGCCACAGCCTTGAGTACAGAAGAAGAATTCGAGATATTAGGCCCAGCACCAGCGAGTATTTTACGGGTAGCTAATCGTTATCGCTGGCAAATCTTGATAAAATTTGCCCCCGATGCCTTGCCACAATTGCCAGATTGGGAAGAAGTGCGATCGCTTTGTCCGCCCTCTGTTAGCCTAACTATTGATGTAGACCCATTAAATATTATGTGAATTAAAAGAAAGAATCCCGGTCATCATTGATGATAGTACCGACTCCTTGGTTATTAGCAAACCTAGCATTTGCCGCACCAGAGAGATTGACAAAAAATGTTTCGTTGCTTTCAACTTTATTATCACCTGTGACACCAATACTAATAGTTTTGCTGGTTTCCCCAGGATTAAAAACGACCGTCCCTAAAGCCGAATTGTAATCATAGTCAGAAGTTTTAGCAGTACCATCGCTCGTGCTGTAACTTACAACTATTGGTTGATAGAATTCACTGGAAAGAGTGACGACAAATTTAGCATTAGTTGTCATCCCTGTGGTGCCTTCATTCAGTGAGACATCTCCAATGCTAATGGCCGGAGGTTCGTCATCATTTATGATAGTAGCCACTCCCAAGCTATCAGTAATTGTGGCATTTGTCGCACCAAAGAGATTGACAGAAAATGTCTCATTGGCTTCAAATTTGTTATCGCCGATGACACCAATACCAAGAGTTTTGCTGGTTTCGCCAGGAGCAAAAATAATCGTCCCGGAAGCAGAGTTGTAATCAGAGTCAGCAACTTGAGCAGTGCCATCACTCGTGTTGTAATTTACAGTAACCTGCTGCAAACTGGGTGCAGAGAGAGTGACAGTAAATTTAGCATTATTTGTTGTTCCTGCGTTACCTTCAAGAAGGGAGATATCCGAGATGCTGATAGTTGATTGGTTGTCATCATCAATGATAGTACCAACTCCTAAACTATCAGTAAATGTGGCATTTGTTGCACCAGAAAGATTCACACAAAATGTCTCGTTGGCTTCAGTTTTATTATCGCCAGTGATACCAACACCAAGAGTTTTACTGGTTTCGCCAGGAGCAAAAATAATCGTCCCGGAAGCAGAGTTGTAATCAGAGTCAGCAACTTGAGCAGTACCATCACTCGTGTTGTAATTTACAGTAACTTGCTCAGAACTGGCATTAGAGAGACTAATCGTAAAGTTAGCATTAGTTGTTGTTCCTGTGTTGCCTTCTGTAACAGAGACATCCGAGATACTGATAGTTGGTCGGCTGTCATCGTTGATAATGTTAGCAACTCCTAAACTGTCAGTAATTGTGGCATTTGTCGCACCCAAAAGATTGACAGCAAATGCCTCATTTGTTTCAAATTTGTTATCGCCAATGACACCAATACTAAGAGTTTTACTAGTTTCCCCTGGATTAAAAGTAATTGTCCCTAAAGCAGAGTTGTAATCAGAGTCAGCAGCTTGAGCAGTACCATCACTCGTGTTGTAATTTACAGTAATCTGCTGATAACTGGTATTAGAGAGACTAATCGTAAAGTTAGCATTAGTTGTTGTGCCTGTATTGCCTTCGGTAACAGAGACATCCGAAATACTGATAAGTGGTTGGTTATCATCATTGATGATAGTACCAACTCCTAAATTATCTGCGATCGCGGCATTTGTCGCACCTAAAAGATTGACAGCAAATGTCTCGTCAGTTTCAGTTTGATTATCACCGATGACACCAATGCTAAGAGTTTTACTGGTTTCCCCAGGAGCGAAAGTAATTGTTCCTAAAGCAGAATTGTAATCAGAATCAGCAATTTGGGCACTACCATCACTCGTGTTGTAATTTACAGTAACTTGCTGATAACTAGGATTAGAGAGACTAATAGTAAAGTTAGCATTAGTTGTTGCCCCTGTGTTGCCTTCAGTAACAGAGACATCCGAGATGCTGATAGTTGGTTGGCTGTCATCGTTGATAATGCTAGCAATTCCTAAACTATCAGTAATTGTGGCATTTGTCGCACCCAAAAGGTTAACAGAAAACGCCTCGTTAGTTTCAAACTTGTTATCACCGATGACACCAATACTAAGAGTTTTGCTAGTTTCCCCAGGAGCGAAATTAATCGTTCCTAAAGCAGAATTGTAATCAGAATCAGCAATTTGGGCACTACCATCACTCGTGTTGTAATTTACAGTAACTTGCTGATAACTAGGATTAGAGAGACTGATAGTAAAGTTAGCATTAGTTGTTGTGCCTGTATTGCCTTCAGTAACAGAGAGATCCGAAATGCTGATAGTTGGTTGGCTGTCATCATTGATAATGCTAGCCACTCCTAAACTATCAGTAATGGTCGCATTTGTCGCACTCGAAAGGTTAACAGAAAACGCCTCGTTGGTTTCAAACTTGTTATCGCCGATGACACCAATGCTAAGAGTTTTACTGGTTTCCCCAGGAGCGAAAGTAATTGTTCCTAAAGCAGAGTTGTAATCAGAGTCAGTAGCTTCGGCTGTACCATCACTCGTGTTGTAATTTACGGTAATCTGCTGATAACTAGGATTAGAGAGACTAATAGTAAAGTTAGCATTAGTTGTTGTCCCTGTATTGCCTTCAGTAACAGAGACATCCGAGATACTGATAGTTGGTTGGCTGTCATCATTGATGATATTAACTGTAGCTGAACTGTTAGTAATTGTGGAATTTGCTGGTGCAGCTGTGAGGTTGGGGTTACTTAGGTTAACAGTCATATCTTCATTGAGTTCAAAGATGTTGTCACCCAAAACATCGGCTGTAATTGTCTTTGTCTTTTCCCCAACAGCAAAGCTTAAAGTCCCAGATGCAGCAGTTCCTCCACCTGTAACTTGAATATTGTTATAGTCACTACCAAAAGTTGCCGTACCGATAAAAGCATAATCTACAGTGCTAGCCACGCCAATACCACCACTGCGAGTAACCGTGAAGGTAACAGCTTGAGTACCGCTATTACCTTCAGTTAAATTTGAAGTGGCGCTGGAAATTGCATATTGAATCGAATCATTAGCAGCAATACTCAGAGTAGTTTCAGTTATTGTCCCTAAATCAGCCCCTATTAGCGTGCCGAAGTTGAGTACAACTGTTTCTGCATTCTCAGGTAAGTCGTCTGGGTTAATAGTAAAAGTAATTAGCTTTGTTAAATTTGAACCTGTCGCCCCAGCAGCAAAGGAAATAGTCGTAGGAGAAAAAGTATAATCGTTGCCATTAGTAGCCGTACTACTATTTTTGACGATAATAGGAACTGTGACCGCCGTTTCTGGAGAGGCATTTAAGGTAACAGGAATAGTTACTATAGTGGCGGTACTATCTTCCGTTGTATTGTACGTAGCAGCACCAAAGCTAACTTTTGGAAGTAGGGATTCAAATGCCCCAATGTCAATTCTGCCGCTTTCAATCCGGTTAAAACCTGTGCCGCGTTGGTCGGTAGTTAAGCCACCATTGTAAGCCGGATCGCCAGCATTCCTGGCAGGACTGGAAGAGCTTAGGGCGTGAGTTTGTGTAGAACCACCATAATCTCCCAAAGGTTTGAGTCCGGGGTTGGGGTTAATAATATCTGTACCCGTGCCCAGAGTCCCGGATGATTTACCAGCAAGACTGCCAATCAGGTTGTAAGCATTACCATTGAAGTTGATACCAGAGATATCTGGCGCTTGATTACCTGTGTCAATATTGCCCGCAATGATGCTATTGCTAATGCTTACCGTGCCACCAGACCTAAAAATGCCGCCACCATTACCTGTGCCATTGTTATCACTATCAGCGCTATTCCCAAAAATAGTGCTATTACTCACTGTGGCATTGTTGGTGTAGATGCCACCACCAGAAGATTTAGATGTATTGCTAGAAATAGTGCTATTGCTGATGCTAAGACTAGTACTGCTGTAAATGCCGCCGCCGTTGTTGTTCGCGGTGTTGCCAAAAATAGTACTATTGCTGAGTGTAACACTACTGCTGTAGATGCCCCCGCCGCTAATGTTCGTGGTGTTGCTGGAAATGATGCTATTGCTGAGTGTGACACTACTGGTGCTGTAGATGCCGCCCCCATTGTTATTTCCTGCATTTCCCCCAGTTATGTTCAACCCATCAATTGAGAGGGAGGCACTAGCATTAAAAACACGGGAAGCATTGTTACCACTGATGGTGAGTTTATTAGCTCCAGTTCCTTGAATTATCACTCCTTCAGTAACATTCAATTCCCCAGAAGTCAGGGTAATAGTATCAGGGGTAGCATCACCAAATATCCCAGTCGGATCAAAGATAATTGTCTCAATCCCCGGATCGTTATTGGCATTGATAATAGCTTGTCTCAACGAGCCAGCACCGCTGTCATTAGTGTTAGTTACTATATAGGTGGTGTTATCGACTTTGACAGATACATCGTCGATCGCTAAACCGTGATCGTTGCCTCCATCATCTATATCTTCCCAACGCAATATAATCTCTTCACCGTTAGCTATTGGGGTAGCTAGGGTAATTGTTACAGGTGTGATAACAACTTTATTGGCAAGTTGATTGCCATTTAAGGCTGCTGCGGTTCCAGTTGCAATTGGGCTGGTGAAATCTAACGATGTGGCAGAATTCCATGTTCCTGTTGTCAAATTTGTCAGAGTTGACCCAGTTTGATAACTAAATTTCAGCTGTTGCAGCGATGTATTACCACCATTACGCCATTGTTCGCCCGTATAACCTACTTGCAACTGAGTAATTGATGAACCTGTATTGTTTTGGAGGCGCAACCCATAATAAATAGTTCCCGTACTACCAGAAGCGACAGAACCAAGTGCCCGATCTCCGGTCGTACCAAAACTATACAATCCACCTGTATTATTACTGCCACTACCAACGTTGTAATTTGTTCTCGTGGCATACCACCCGGAAATGGTTGAATCATCAACCCAAGAAATAGATGTTCCAGAATTAGCTAATGTGTTGAAGTTTTGAGAGTATGTGCCAGTAAAACTAGCTGGCAAAATAGACTGGTAAGCCTGCATTACTTCAGGTTTAAATGCCAGGGATGCCTCAATTTTTCCAGTCTTTACCTCTAAATCCCAGTCGCCACCTAAAGCTGCACTTCCTGTTTTGTCAGTGGAAGCAGCAACATCTGCCCCAGTAATTCGGCTCAGAAACTGCACAAATTTTGTGCCTTGACCACTGGCTACATCACAGCCATAAAGTAGAATGTCAGCTTTATCAGTTAAAACATTTGCCCACTTTTGTAACTGATTGGCATAGCTATTAAGGTTGGTGAGGTTAAGATAAGTTGACCCCAATTGCAAACTCCCCTCACCACCGTGGGAGACAATGTGAACTGATTCAACTGAGTCAGGTTTACACCCTGCTAAAAACTCGCTGATTTGCGTTAAACCGTCTCGATTATGGTCAAGGATAACGACTTCACTACCCAGTGTTATCCCAGCTACCAAGCTTTGGTAATCGAGAACTGCTGTATCTATAAAAACAATATTTCTGCCTGCTTCTAATAACTTTTTGGTGGAATTACTTTGGGCTTCAGAGTGATTATTTTCTGTCATCATAGTTATTGTCCTCTAATAAAAATTTTGATTGAATAAAAGACTTGTTAGTTCTAAAGATTTACGTTAATAGCATTTATCACACAACATCAAATAGGAAGCGAATGACTCAACATCCGCTTCCATGCTCAACTGGAATTGGTAACAAAATCTCTTGTTTTTTTGAAAGAAAACCGCAATATTTCTAATCGTTATACGAACCCTAGAAAAACTAAGTTATGTTCTATCTATATTTCTTCTAGTACAATAAAATTTATACTGTATAAAAAATACAAGCAACTGTAATTATACTTAAATAGAGCGGAGCTACCCCAATACGATTTAGAAATTTCGCGTCTTTACGATTTATTTTGAGGATTTTGCGATCGCTCTTATCTAGAAAAAGCTATACTCTGTAACTAAAAAACCACTGTATTTACACTTAAATCTGGTCTAGCACCTAGCTCGATGTGAATGAATCTAGTTAATCAACAATTCTGGTGCTACCAATCCTTTTTGGATCGCTAAGACTGCGGCTTGAGTGCGATCGCGTACTTCTAGTTTCTGTAAAATAGCATGGACATGAACCCGCACTGTACCAGGGGCAATGTAGAGAATTTCAGCAATTTCTTGATTGCTTTTACCTGCTGCTACCAGTGCCAAAATTTCTTGCTCTCGCTTCGTTAGGGGATTTTCTAGGGTTCCCTCAGTTTTTGCAGGCAGCACCACAGTAGAATTACCCTCAAAAGCTGCTCTAATCTCTGTTGTTGCCGTTTGATCCCACCAAGAAGCCCCGGCTGCAACCGATCGCACTGCCAATATTAGAGACTCAGCAGGAATACCTTTCAGGCAGTAACCTTGTGCCCCGGCAGCAATTAACCGTGAAATCAGGGGTTTTTCAGAACGAGACGTTAACACAAGAATTGGTAAATTTGGGTGCTTCTGCTTAATTTGCCGACAAGCCTCAATTCCACCAATGCCCGGTAAACCTATATCCATCAATACCAAATCCAGAGGATAGCGATTTGCTAATTCTAAAGCTTGTTCTCCATCTTCTGCCTCTGCGACAATCTCCAAAGTAGTTTCTTGTTGCAAACGCATCCGCAGACCAAGCCGAAACAATTCATCGTCTTCAACAAGTAAGATTTTTGTCATTGGTCATTTGTCATTGGTCATTTGTCATTGGTCATTTGTCATTTGTCATTTGTCATTGGTCATTTGTCATTTGTCATTTGTCATTGGGGACTGGTTATTAATTCATCTCCCCGGTGGTGGACAAGCTGGGAGTCGAAAACCAAAGAGTGCGCCTTTTGGTGAGCGATTCTCTGCCCAAATTGTACCCCCATGAGCAGCGATAATTTGCCTTGTTAAATAAAGCCCTAGTCCAGAGCCTGAGACGTGGCGATCGCTATGTCCTTGATAAAACCTCTCAAATAAGTGCGGTAACTCTTCTTCGGTAAAGCCGGAACCAGTATCGAGTATTTTTACTACTTGATCGCTAGAATAACCTTCAAGTACTACTTCCACTTTACCGCCACGCGGGGTATGGTTAATGCCATTACTCAGGAGATTGGTGAAGACTCGCCCCAGTTGCAAAGGATCGCCATCTACCCAGAGAAAGCTCCGAAAATCTGATTCACCATAGTGCAGAGAAATATAAACCTGACGTGTTCTCGCTAATTCAGTCAGGGTAGCTATTACCTCCTCTGCTACAGTTGCCAAGTTAACGGGTGATATCTGTAATTTCAACCCTTCGGCATCATTGCGGTATACATCTAAAAGAGTTTGGACTAATTGCAGTGTACTCCGATGACTACGAGCCATTGTTTGAAGGACTTTTGCTTGCATTGGCGTGATTTCACCAAATTGCTCGTTTTGAAAATATTTCAGTGTTTCAATTGCTCCTAATAGGGGTGTTTTCAAATCATGCGTTAGGGTAGAAACAAAATCTTCACGCATGATCGCTAGTTGTTCTTGGGAGCGTAATTGTGCTTGGGTATAAGCGATCGCTTCTTCATTGCGGTGGTTGCGATCGCTTAACCAACCCGTCACCACCAACGCCAATACTGCAATCAACCTATTTGCCAACGTTGGGGCATTAATTATTTCTCCTCCTGGGACAAACAAATTTAACAATGTTAATCCTGTAGCTGCCAGAGTGATCCCCAATACTGCTCTCCGATTCAATCGAGAATCTGCTACCAAAATCGTCCCTGTGTAAAGGTAGCCAAATACGTACTCAGGTGGTGTTAAATATTCCAAACCGATTACGATCGCAAAGGCGATCGCAATTAGCCCATAAGTCTCCCGACGCTCATTGATAGCTTCTTTTATAGCCACTAATCGACTTAACATTGTCATTTATGATTTACTAAAAATTTTTATCTTACAATCTTTACAACTATTTAATTCAACGATTATGATTTATCTGCAATCTATATCTGCAAATATTCACTTGAGCATTAACTCGGAAATTACGATTTTGTCCAGATGTAAAAATGGGTGCTGGATACTGAGGATTGGGGACTGGGTAGTTGCCCACAAGGGTCAGAGTATCTAACACAACCTTCTCAAACCGTAATCCCTTTTAGAAAACCCTCTGAAATATTTATATTCTTTGAAAGTAGCAAACTTCGATAATGTATTGTATAAACAAATAATCCTAACTAATAATATAGATGAATTAAGAGTAAAAATTAAATATTCTTAACAAGAACTTTAACAAAAATCTGGAAAATAGTAATAACTGAAAATAGTAAATCCAGATTAAAAAATGGCGTTGATATCTCAAGATCGCCAAATCCATCCAAATCAAATACCTAAACAGCTAATCTGTTATTTCTAAGAATTGGCTTGCTAGCACTTAAATTTAATTGAGCGGGAAATATATGGGACAAGGTTTTTTGCAAATTGGCTTAACGCTATGTATTGTCATAGCAATCACTCCGCTACTCGGTAGATACATAGCCCGTGTCTTCTTGGGAGAAAGAACACTGCTTGATTTTTTAATGAACCCCATAGAGCGAAGTATGTTCGTACTAGCAGGTGTCCGCAGAAAAGATGATATGACGGGTTTGCAGTATATCCGGGCTGTCTTGTACAGCAATCTTATTATGGGTATTTCAGTGTATTTGCTGATATATTTCCAGAGACACTTGCCCTGGAACCCTAACGGCTTTGGTGCGCCCAGTTGGGATGTATTATTGCACACAACCATTTCCTTTGTAACCAATACCGACCAGCAACACTATGCTGGCGAGATAACCTTAAGCTATTTTAGCCAGGTAGCTGCTTTAGGCTTTTTGATGTTCACCTCCGCAGCCACCGGCTTATCTGTGGGAATTGCCTTTATTCGCGGGTTGACGGGGAGAAAAATGGGAAACTTTTATGTCGATCTCGTCCGTGGAATTACGCGAATATTGCTGCCGATTTCAATTATTGGAGCGATCGCTTTACTTGTCGCAGGTGTACCACAAACATTAGCTAAGACTCTGGATTTGAGAACCTTAGAAGGTGGGACGCAATATCTTGCCAGAGGCCCAGTGGCATCCTTTGAAACGATCAAACTTTTGGGCGAAAACGGCGGTGGCTTTTTTGGCGTAAACTCAGCGCATCCTTTTGAAAATCCCAATGGCGCTTCTAACTTGATAGAAATGATCGCCATGATTTCTATCCCAGCCGCCTTGATTTACACCTACGGTATATTTGCCAACAACATCAAACAAGCTTGGCTACTTTTTTGGATGGTGTTTGTGATTTTTGTTGTTCTGGTGGGAGTGACAGCCGTGGGAGAATTGCAAGGCAATCCCCTGGTTAATAACGCCTTTGGATTAGAACAGCCCAATTTAGAGGGTAAAGAAGTTCGATTTGGCTGGTTACAAACGGCATTTTGGGCAGTTATGACTACTGCTACTATGTCTGGCGCTGTGAATGGGATGCACGATTCTTTGATGCCGCAAGGAATATTCTCGACACTCTTCAACTTGTTTATCCAGGTTATCTGGGGTGGGCAGGGAACTGGAACAGCTTACTTATTTATTTACTTAATTCTCACAGTGTTCCTCACTGGACTAATGGCGGGACGCACCCCAGAGTTTTTAGGACGCAAAATTGAAAAGCGGGAAATCGTCCTCGCCAGCGTGGTGTTGTTGATTCACCCAATTCTAGTTTTGATTCCCAGTGCGATCGCCCTAGCTTATCCCATCTCCCTGTCTGGAATTAGCAACCCTGGCTATCACGGTATTTCTCAAGTAGTTTATGAATACGCCTCAGCCGCAGCAAATAATGGCTCCGGCTTAGAAGGGTTGAAGGATAACACCCTGTGGTGGAACTTGAGTAGTTTAGTTAGCTTAATAGGAGGACGCTACATTCCGATAATTGCCATCCTGCTGTTAGCTGAGGGGATGTCTCGCAAACAACCAGTGCCTGAAACCCCTGGTACCCTAAGAACCGATTCTCTAGTATTTACTAGTATTACAGCTGGAGTAACACTGGTTTTGGGAGTGTTGACTTTCTTTCCCGTTTTAGCTTTAGGCCCCATAGCTGAGGGTTTGAAACTAGCATCTGGCAATTAGAAAATTTATGAGTTATAAGTCTGGAATTAAGAGAATACCAAAAAATAAATAAATTATCCGGTTTCGTAGGAGAGCCATTGCGTTGCGGTGAATCCAGCGCTGTAGGCGACTGGTGTTAGCGAGTCAGACGCTAACGCTACGCTATCCGTTGTAGCAACTGGCGTTGCGTTAGCGTTAGCGTAACGCACCCTACAGGTTGGATCTGTTTTTTATGGGAAACTCCTAATTCCTAACTCCTAACTCTTGTACAGACGCGATTAATCGCGTCTCTCCTAGCTTCTAATACCATTTCTTTATGAGGTTGCGCCAAACCCTTTTAACTTCTTTCTTTGCGTCCTTTGCGTCCTTTGCGGTTCGTTTTTCTTTCTTGTAATCATGGTTTAGCGCATCCTCATACAGAATTGGTATAACTTTTAACTCCTAACTTTATTAATTAATCAAGTGGCAACTAACTTCAAAGCTAGACGGCCAAATCCTCGTTCTGGCGATCGTCGCCAAGGACGTAAGAAGGCGAAAAGAATTACTAAGTGGCTGTACTTAAGAGCAATTAGAGATGCTTTTGTCAAGCTCAATCCTAAGTATGCAATCAAAAATCCCGTGATATTTGTGGTTTGGGTGGGGACAATCATCATCCTATTGCTAACGATTGATCCCAACCTATTTGGCCCGTCCCTGCAAAAGAACCCGCAAATTTTCAACGCCTTGCTGTCGGGAATTTTATTCTTTACAGTTTGGTTTGCCAATTTTGCCGAAGCAGTGGCAGAAGGGCGGGGTAAAGCTCAAGCTGATGCCTTGCGATTAACGAAATCAGAGGCGATCGCTAAAAAACTCGCTCCCGACGGCATAATTAGTGAAGTTTCATCCACCAGCCTGAAACAGGGCGATAACATCTACGTCGTTGCTGGCGATATCATCCCCGCCGATGGCGAAGTAATTATGGGTGTCGCCTCTGTAGATGAATCGGCAATTACTGGAGAATCTGCACCAGTATTAAAAGAATCAGGCTCCGATGTTTCTAGTTCTGTCACTGGTGGGACGAGGATTATCTCCGATGAACTAATTATCCGCATTACTACTGACCCAGGCAAAGGCTTTATTGACCGGATGATTGCCTTGGTGGAAGGGGCAGAACGCAGCAAAACACCCAATGAAATTGCCCTGACAGTATTGCTGGCAGTTCTCAGCTTAGTATTTTTGTTAGTCGTAGTAACTTTGCCGGCACTTGCTTACTATGTCAACAGTCCAGTCAGCGTGCCAATTTTAATTGCTCTATTAGTGGCATTAATTCCTACAACCATTGGCGGCTTACTCAGTACCATCGGCATTGCTGGTATGGATCGAGTTGCCCAATTTAACGTCATTGCCACTTCAGGACGAGCAGTCGAAGCCTGTGGTGATGTCAACACTTTAGTTCTCGATAAGACAGGTACAATTACCCTCGGCAACCGTTTGGCGGAAGAGTTTATCCCTATCGACGGTCATTCAATGTCAGAAATTGCTAATGTTGCCTGGGCGGCTAGTGTCTTTGACAATACACCAGAAGGTAAATCCATTGTGCGACTGGCGGAGAAATTGGGCGCACGGTTTGATTTCGACTCCAACCAAGCAGAAGGAGTCGATTTTTCCGCCAAAACCCGCATGAGTGGGACTAACTTGCCTGGTGGATATGAGGCTAGGAAGGGAGCAGTCGAAGCCATTAAAGGATTTGTCCGTTCTCGCCACGGACGCGATACACCAGAATTGGATACCGCCTACGAACGAGTTTCTCGCCTGGGAGGTACACCCCTAGCAGTCAGTCTAGATAACGAAATCTATGGGGTTATTTATCTCAAAGATATAGTTAAACCTGGTATCCGCGATCGCTTTGAGCAACTGCGACGGATGGGAGTGCATACCATCATGCTAACTGGAGACAACGGAATTACAGCTTCTGTCATTGCCAAAGAAGCAGGCGTTGATGACTTCATTGCCGAAGCCACACCAGAAGACAAAATCAGCGTCATTAAAAAGGAACAAGCAGCAGGTAAACTAGTTGCCATGACGGGAGATGGAACTAACGATGCTCCTGCATTAGCCCAAGCTAACGTCGGCGTTGCCATGAATACAGGGACGCAAGCTGCAAAAGAAGCCGCCAACATGGTCGATTTAGACTCCGATCCCACAAAGCTAATCGATATCATTAGCATTGGCAAACAATTGTTGATTACTCGCGGGGCATTAATGACATTTTCTATCGCTAATGATATTGCCAAATACTTTGCAATTATCCCAGTGATATTTGTCGCTGCTAACCTCCAAAGCCTGAATATTATGAATTTAACTAGCCCTAAGTCTGCTGTACTATCAGCGTTGATTTATAATGCTTTGATTATTCCCGCTTTGATTCCCTTGGCATTGAAGGGTGTGCGATTTAGACCCCTGACAGCTAATCAGCTACTCCAACGCAATATCTTAATTTATGGCTTAGGTGGGGTAATTGCGCCATTTATCGCCATTAAGTTGATAGATATACTGATTACACTTGTAGGCTTGGCTTAAGGATAGCAAAAGTACAGATACTGCGAAATAAACGCATCTTTACCAAAGTAAAATAATAAACATTTTTACTTTTACCTGTTGAGAGAGGGAACCAAAAGAATATGAATAAACAGGTCGATGGTGGGGAAAAGTTTTTGCCGATAGATGCGATCCAGGCGATATCCTTTGTTTGGTCGCAATGGCGTAAACATCACCCACCACTCGCTATTTTTATCCTCCTGTGCTTGAATGTGGTAATTGCCCCAGCTATTTATGCTGTTGCTAACAGCATCTTTGAATATCGTTCTAATTGGGTAAAAGAATTAAAATTAAAAATTAAAAATTAAATTTGAGTAGAAATTGGAAATCTTTTTATGGCTATTATTCGAGAAACTATCAGAGCAATTTTTATAACTCTAATGCTTTGGTTGTTAACTGCAATCATCTATCCTCTAATAATCCTTGTAGTAGGTCAAGTTTTTTTACCCTATCAAGCTAATGGCAGCATTATGCTGAATCTAAATAATGAAGTAATTGGTTCGGCTTTGATTGGGCAGGTGTTCACATCTGAGCGATATTTCCATTCTCGTCCCAGTACTGTTAGATATAGCCAAGGGAAAAAAGCCAAGCCAACTGGCATATCTGGAGCCAGCAATCTCGCTGCTAGTAATCCAGAGCTATTAAAGCGGATTCTAGAAGAGGCAAATCAATTGCGAGACGAAAATCTTCAACCGATCGCTGATATGATTTATACTTCTGGTTCTGGTTTAGATCCGCATATTTCCTTCAAAGCAGCACGGCAGCAATTGACGCGGGTTGCTGGTGCGCGGGGAGTCAAAGAAGAAGAGATCCTACGTTTAATTAACAAGTATACTGATGGCAGATTTTTATGGATTTTTGGCGAACCGGGAGTCAATGTTCTCCGACTGAATTATGCTCTTGACTTACAAGATATTAATCGTCAGCAAAATTAATAAATGGGGATTGGGGATTGGGCTAAACGCCCCGCTAGCGCTAACAGCACCCAGCACTCATAAGAGGCATGGATAAAGCACCGTTTTCCGATGTCATAGGATTGCCATTATAGCTACCAACAAGGAAATGTCAGATAGTAATACTGGTTCGACTGGCAATGCACCTTTAAATTCTGGAATTTACTCGCTTTATGCGGCACGACGGCGGGGTAAGCATAAAATATTTATTGGCATGGCTCCTGGAGTAGGCAAAACCTACCGGATGTTAGAAGAGGGACACGCGCTTAAACACGAAGGAATTCATGTCATCGTTGGGCTTTTAGAAACCCACGGACGCAAGGACACAACGGAGAAGGCAGAGGGACTGGAGATTTTGCCGCGTAAGCAATATCCTCGCGGTGAGTTGACGCTAACGGATATGGATACAGATGCTATTTTACAGCGATCGCCACAATTAGTTTTAATCGATGAACTTGCCCATACCAATGTCCCTGGTTCCCCACGCGAAAAACGCTACGAAGATGTAGAAGTAGTTTTGGCAGCAGGTATTGATGTCTACTCCACAATGAATGTACAACATTTGGAAAGTCTCAACGACCTTGTAGCAAGAATTACTGGGGTTGTAGTCCGTGAGCGTGTTCCTGACAGGATTCTGGATGAAGCAGATGAAGTAGTGTTAGTAGATGTCACGCCAGAAACCCTGCAAGAAAGGTTATTAGAAGGGAAAATTTACGCACCGCAAAAAATCCAACAATCCCTAGAAAACTTTTTCCAACGCCGTAACCTGATTGCTTTGCGGGAGTTGGCTTTGCGGGAAGTCGCAGACAATGTAGAAGAAAATGCGATCGCTACTATCCCCAATGGGCAATCCTGTAATATTCACGAGCGGGTTTTGGTGTGTATATCCACTTATCCCAACTCAGTGCAACTGTTACGCCGGGGTGCAAGGTTGGCTAACTACATGAATGCCCCACTTTATACTTTATTCGTTGCCAATCCAGAGCGCTTCCTCACCAAAGAGGAAAGCTTACACATCTACACTTGTGAGAAACTCTGTAAAGAATTTGAAGGTACTTTTCTTCATGTTACCAACAATAACGTCGCCAATGCGATCGCCCAAGTCGCCGAAAAATATCGGATTACCCAAATTGTAATTGGAGAGAGTCAGCGATCGCGCTGGCAAATGCTTCTCAAAGGATCTTTGACGCAAAAATTGGTGCGCTTGCTCAAAAATATCGATTTGCATATCATTGCCAGCGAAAAAATGGTTTCATCCAAATAGGGGATTAAATTTCCCCAAAAACCTCAGGAGTAAAGCTCCCATGCAAACCATAAGGGATATGATGCTTGAGATGTAGTCGTGCCATTGTTCCTTTAGAAAAATCACTAGCATCCAAAATTACCAAATCTGAGCGGTGATGGCCAGCATCATAAACCAAAGCTAATACCCAACCATCATCCTCCTTTTCAGAACCTGGGCGCGGGACAAAAATCGGTTCACCGACAAAACCACGGGGTGCAGCACTCCAAAGTTGTCTTTTTCCAGACTCTAAATCAATTTTCAGCAAAGCTTGTAAGGGAGCATTACCACTCTCTGCATCAGCCGCACCTATATATAGATATCGATAAGGATTTCCCACATTCGCCGGATGGATGCTGGGAAATTCACAACAGCGACTATCGATTAATTCCCGTCGGACTGTCCCATCTTTTAGATTCAGACAAAATCGCCAGAGTTGTCCAGGTGAAGATGCTTCAAAATCAACTTGTCGAAAATCGCTTTCGGGTTCCACTTCTGGTAAAGATTGGTAGCAAATGGAGTCAATCAAAACTTCCTCTCCTACCTCAAAAGCATTGACGTGGTGGAAGACGAAACCCGACTGAGTTTCCAAAATTTTTATCTCCTCTTGCCCTTTTTTGGGGAAGCGGGGAATAATTAAAATTTGAGTTGGCTGATTTGGCTGAAATTTGATACATTCTCCTGCCGCACGTATTCCCAAGGCGAAAGGTATGGGGTTAAAGGTGACAGGATTTTGAAAGAAGATACAGTAATTGGGAGTAATGACAAAATCGTGAATGAAGCAGAAACCAGGAACCTGATGAGCGTGCTGTCTGACAATTTCACCTGCTGGGTTTAACTCAAAAATAGTAATTGTGGTAGATAATCCCGGCTTAATCGAGAAATTTACCAGGCAAGGTTTACCCCCATCTTGTTCACAATTATTTTCCAAGCGGGGATGAGCAGCGAAAGCTTTACCTGCTGAAAAAGCACCATTAAAATACTCATTGCCCAAGGTTTCAAGAGTGTATGGATCGAGGCGATATGCTTCAGAAGCTTCCCATAGCGCTAGCAGTTTACCACCCCAATAGATAACATTTGTATTGGCGATATTTTTGAGTTTGAAGTCAAAGATATTAGCTAGCCAACCGCCAGGTTTTTGAGTACCAAAAGTACCGCGATAGAGAATTTTTCCCGCCTTTTGCTCTTCCAAATAGCCACTTGTGTGGACAAAGCGGTTGCGAAAATGGGCACGACCATTAGTAAAGGTAATTTTGCTAATCATCCCATCCCCATCAAACGGATGATGAAGATATTGACCATTCACATCCAGCAAACCGGGGCCATTTCTAAACAGCGTACCTTGTAACTCTGTAGGAATTTGCCCTTCTATATCATCAATCCAATAATCAAATTCTTGGGTGAGAGATTGATATCCTCCTTGCCAATCTGCACCAGTGTAGGATTTTTCTGCAACTAGGCTTTCTTGATTTTTCAAATGCATGTATTTTGTTTTTTATTGTTACCTTGTACAAAAATATGTAGCCGCTAAAAAGAATTCCTTTGCAACTTTGCTGCAACGGGGAGGCAGCACACTGACTCGACTTTGCATGAGATTTATGACACTATTCCACTATTTTCGACTCTGGTTCTCTCAGTACCAACTCAGACATCAAATCAGGCAAAAACGCTTCTTCCCCATCTTTGGGTGTCTCAGCTTGCTCTTCAGCAGCAGGTAGCCAGTTGATAAATGGTAAGGGTAACAGCGTACTAAGGTTAGTAATTAGCACCAATAGCCAAAGTGACTCAAAGTTCGTTGCAGTAATCCCCAGCCAATAGGTGAGTAATGCCCCCAATGCTTGGGAAACTGTTCCTGCTGAATTAAATACCGACATCAACAAGGCAAATAACGTTGCTTCCACACCAGAGGGACAAAGCCTTGCTGCTAGCACCATCACTGGCATAAAGGTAATTTTACCCATCACAGTGAGAATAAGACTATCACCCAAACTAAACCAGTGGTCATCTATACCTAAGAGTCTGTTTGTGTGAGTCACTAACAACAGCGTCGTCATCCCTAAAAGTGACGAAAGGACAGTACTCCAAGCAAAAATCACGCGAAAAGGGATGCTTTTGAGGAAACGTTGAAAAATCCAAACACCTGCTAAAGAAGCGAAACTTGTCACCAAGTTTACCCGCCCCAAAAATTCTGGTTCAAAGTGGAGTTCGTTGGTAGAGAAGTAGAAAAAGGCTGATTCAGCATTTGGGGTAGCTTGCCAGATGAAGACAAAGGCTGTTGGTAGCCAAATTGTTTTTTGGGTAATGGCTTGGCGTAGCTGCCCCAGTTGATGTTTGATTGGTAAAGGGTTGGTGTGATTACTATCTTGAGCATCTTTGCTAACGGGGGACTCAGCAATTAACCAAGCTACCCCTGAAACTATGAGAGGGAATAAGGCGGTAATTCCAAAGACAGTACGGGTAGTAAAGTATTGGAGCAGCAGACCGCTAAAGTATGCTGTTATTAAACCTCCGATCGCAGAAGCACCCCAGCAGAGAGATTGTAATGAACCGGCTTTTGCTTGAGATTCGCCTCTAGCACGTTCCACAACCAGCGAGTCAACTATGACATCACTCATGGCGACGGAGAGAGAACTAAGAGCGATCGCTAATGTAGCTGTCCAGCTAGTATGAACTATCGTGGCCAGACTCATCCAGGAAGCAGTTCCCAATATCCCGGATAAAATCAAGTAAGGACGACGACGATAACCAAATATAGGCAAGCCATCAGAGATAAAACCAAACACCGGCTTGATCGTCCAAGGTAGGAAAACAATTCCCAATAACGCCGATACCTGGACTGGACTCAGCAGCAGTTCATCTTTGAGGAAAAAGCTCACGGCTAGACGCGATAGCCCTAAAATTCCTTGGACAAAGTAAACGGTGAGAATTGCAATTAATTCCGCATTGGGTTCATTACCCAAGAAGATTTTTTGTGTTAATGAGTCTTTGACCTTGGACAAGCCAGATGATTGAAGCACCATTCGATAAATATTTTTTAAATTTTATCTACTTTCCTATCATATCGATTCTTAAAACCTGGGCTTTAGGATCGGCGCTATCCCAAGTTAAGCCTGTAAGCTGAAGCAGAAGTCAATTCGGGCATTGTCTAAGTGGTGTAAAGTGGCTGCTCATAAAATAAATCGCAAAACAATTGGGCGAGTTTACTTAAGTAAACTCGCCCGAAGTTGTATTAAATATTGACTTTTCGATGTAACTTCTGAAATCCTGCCTATGGCAGGCTACGCGAAGTGGAGCCTGGGAGTAAGGCATAGAGAAAATCAGGCAAATCTTACTGAGCTACAATTAGTATCTTTAATAAGATTGCTTTAAAGCACTGCTATTAAAGTGGCGATCGCTTGAGAGTGACATTCCCTTAATTATCATCAGAAGTGCAGAAGGCTCTTAATGTGAGCCATAAATTGTCTTATTTGCAAGCCCCTACACTTATGACAATTGCAAAACTGATTTTTTCTTAACTCGACGAGTCATAACTGAAGTAGCACCCACAAAACCAATTACAAAAACTCCTAATACAGAAGAAGACTCAGGAACTGCTGCTGTAACTACATCACCAGTGATACTCTTGTAGCCAGCAGCCACTGTGTGATTATCTGATTCAAAACCAGTTCCGCCAATATTGGTGAATTGAACTTGATCGAAAGTTCCGCCAACATCGTAGAAGTTGATGAACGCAAAGGGTTCTCCAGAATCCTGATTTTTGAATGCCGAATTAGGATTACCGTAGTAGCTGGCTTTATTTGATAACCCTGCAATATAATTGACCACATCAGCAGTGGTCATAGAAAAAACAGTCTGACCTTGTGAAAGAAATGTAAGTACGTTGTTAGCATCTCCAGCAGACCACCAAAGTCCAAAGTAACTTTGTGGGCTTGTCAAATTCAGGGTGGAAACCTTTTGATCGTTACCCGATCTATTCGTGTCTACATCAAAATACTTGCCTGTTCCACCAGCAGCACCATACTGGTCTGGATTCATGATCAGAGTATCTTTATAGCTACCAATATTTTTTGTTCCATCCTTCCATTGAAAGCCTGTTGCACTGTAACCTTGTGCTTGTGCATCAAAAGTTTGTATATGAGCATCAACAAGATTTGATAAATTTGCATTTTGTACGCCTGCGTTTTCTATTGATATCGCAAAAGATGCAGCCATTGCAGGACGGCTAAGAGTAGCTAAGGACAAAACAACACCAGAAGCGATCGCGGACTTAATTAAAAGACTTTTCATTTTACAATCCTTTTTGTTTTTTATCTTTCGTGTTCTTAGCCTCATTTTGCGATGTGTTTCTAGATTCCAACATCAGAGGGATTACTAATTTTTAAATTTGATTATACGCAGATAAAAATGTAAGTCGTCGCATTTTATTTAGAGGATAATCACTGATACTATTTTCTGTGATGTCTATCGCTTTATGTAGAGAGTGCGAAGTTATCAGTGCTAAGTTGTAAACAAGCTTTATTTATAAAAAGTGCCATTTGATGATTTGCAGGTAGTTTACATTTTTATGGTTATAGGTCAAGAAGAGATGAGGCATTGTGCTATCCAATCTCTTTAAAACCTGTGCTTATCCCTTGGCTGAATACTTTTTAAAGCTCACGCTCAAGATTATCTTGGTTCTTCTTTAAGGTAATTAAATAACCTGCATTTTGCTGTATGACTAGCTTCACAATCTTTTTACATTAGCTTGCAATAAAATGAGGTATAAAATGCTGGGTTAACTCATCAGAGATAAAGAGTTTCTATCTCCTGCCTCCAAACCTGTAGCTTTGTACTTTATGCACAATAAAACTGCTGTATAACAACCGTCCACATCAATTTTGACAATACATCAAAATAGTTCTAATACATTTCATCACACTGGAATTACTGTGATTTCAAATGTAATTCTTCTTTCTAATTCAAGGGAATACTACGTTCTTTGACAGGTAGCTGTCGCTTGCCTCTCACCCCTTCCCTAACAATTCGTCTTTCTCCAGTCAACTATGTCACCTTAGTTTTTTTTGACATCGGTAGTAGCATGAATTAAACTACCTCTTGCAATCAACAAAAGAATCTTGAGCAATGCATCCGACTGAAGAAGTTGCTGTCCCTACTCGCGTTATCGGTTTAATTAGTGGCACATCTGTAGATGGCATAGACGCGGCGTTGGTAGAGATTTCCGGTACAGAATTGGATCTTAAACTTGAGTTGCTAGCTGGGTTCACATATCCTTATCCAGCCGAACTCAGAGAAAGAATATTGGCAGTTGGTGCAGGCGCTGCCATCTCAATGGCAGAATTGGCAGAAATAGATGATGCGATCGCCCAAGTTTTCGCCCAAGCCTCCCAAAAGATTCAAATTGGTCATCAGCCAGCCACTCTCATTGGCTCCCACGGTCAGACGGTTTATCATCGACCACCTGGGGAGAAAGGGAGAAAAATGACTCCTGACTCCTCATCGGCTAAAGGCCCCGCTACCGCTAACAGCACTCCCTTGGGTTATAGTCTGCAACTAGGGCGGGGCGAATTAATTGCCTATCTTACGGGCATTACAACTGTGAGTAACTTCCGCGTTGCTGATATCGCTATTGGTGGTCATGGTGCGCCTCTCGTGCCCAGAGTAGATGCCTATTTGCTCAGTCATCCTGAAGAAGGGCGTTGCATTCAAAATATTGGTGGCATTGGTAATGTAGCTTATATTCCACCTCAGCATGGCGACTGGCTCTCAAAAATTCGTGCTTGGGATACTGGCCCAGGAAATAGTCTGTTGGATCTGGCGGTGGAGCATTTAAGCACTGGTGCTAAAACTTATGATGAAAATGGCAATTGGGCAGCAAGTGGTACTCCTTGTCATCCTTTAGTAGAACAATGGCTCAACCAAGACTATTTTCATCTACCGCCGCCCAAATCTACTGGTCGAGAGTTATTTGGTGTGGCTTACCTGCATCAGTGTTTAAAAGATGCCCAAGCATACCAACTCAATGCTGCTGACATACTGGCAACTCTGACGGAACTGACAGCTGCTTCAATTGTTCATAGTTACCGTACTTTTTTGCCGGAAATGCCACAACGCGTACTATTATGTGGCGGTGGTAGTCGCAATCTCTATTTGAAACGTCGATTAGAGTTGTTGTTGGCATCAATCCCAGTATTGACTACAGATGAAGTTGGTTTGAGTGCAGATTTTAAAGAAGCGATCGCCTTTGCAGTTTTAGCCTACTGGCGGCATTTGGGCATTCCCGGCAACTTACCTACTGCTACTGGCGCACCGAAAGAAGTGCTTTTGGGGGAAATTCACCAAAGTCAGTCCTGAGTTATGCGACAGGAACAATAAAAAATTTCTTTATTCTTCACTCAGTACGGTCTAAACGCCTCGCTACCGCTAACAGCACTGCTATAACTATAGTCTTGGCGGCACTCGATCGAGACAGGGAATATATAAGTGGCTCATACTTTTTTATTGGAACCAGGACGCTGGGCAATGCAAGGAAATTGGCTGGAACGTAATGGTATGCCAATCAGCGTCAAGGGTATGACCTTGGTAGCTTGGAATCGAGATAACTGGTTCACTATGGCCACTAAGCTGATATTTCCTGGTAGCGATCGCTCGGAAATCTCTCTACAATACAAAGGACGACTGCATGAGGGAGAACGCCAGTATACTTTTTTACTACAACATAATATTTGGGGACAAGTTGAAGGTGAAGGCTGGATTGGTTTAGATACTATTGTGCAGCGTTACTGGGTACTAGGCGATCGTCAGCGTCGTAGTGGCTTTGAAACCCTACACCGGATTTCAGAAGATAGGTATTATCTCAGTAGTGGTATCTTAGCTGGTCATTTTTTAACTAACACAATGGAAGTTAGCTTAGAGCGTCAGTCAACCTAAGAACAGTGTAGGCTCACTGTTGTGAGTCTCGGTTGGCAGCCTTTCGATAAAATACAGAAGTTTCCTTTTGTATGAAGTACAAAGCTATGGATTTTGAGGCAGTTATTGCTGGAGGCAGATCGCTTTTAGCATCTCCCCTTGGGAGAAGATAGGAATTCTTTATATCTGAATTTTGAGTCATACATTTTGTACCTCACTTATTTGCAAACTGCTGTAACTTTTAACGCACTGCTTTTCCCAACCTTCAATGTCTCATGCCTGACCTTAAAGAGTCATCGTTTATTCTCACTGACCTCCTGAGTTGTATAGTATGAAAGAGAAGTTTTTAAATTATCGTCAGAATTCTAGTATTTTTACGTAACTGTGTAGTCTGGAGTTCAGTTTTATGAATCCTAAAGTCTCTGTCATTATCCCTGCTTACAATACTGAAGCATATATTGCGAAGGCAATAGAGTCAGCCTTAGAGCAAACGCTCAATGATATTGAACTGATCGTGGTCGATGATGGTTCAAGCGATCAAACTGTAAAAGTCGCTAAAAGTTTTTCTGACCAACGTCTCAAGGTAATAGTTAATCAAGAAAACCTGGGGGTTTCTGCTGCGCGTAATCGTGCCCTCACAGCAGCTCAAGGAAAATGGATTGCTATTCTTGATTCAGATGACTGGTATGAGCCGGAAAGATTAGAAAAGCTTGTGTTGCTGGCAGAGGAAACAAATGCAGACATGATTGCTGACGATCTTTATTTAATCCAAGATGGTGCAACATCTCCTTGGAGTACATTGATTCAAGAAAGTGGAGAACATATAGATAAAATTCTCCAAATCGATCCCGTTTATTTTGTAGAAACTAATGTCTATGGACAAGCAGGGTCGAGTCTTGGTTTAACCAAGCCTATATTCAAACGAGAATTTTTAGTTAAGCACGGCATTATGTACGATGAAACTGTCAGCATAGCTGAGGACTATTGGTTCGATATGAAATGCCTAATCAATGGCGCTCGTTTTTTTATTGTGCCAAAACCTTATTATTTCTACCGTTCACGCTCTATTTCTCTTGTCCGTCAAAGCATATTATCACGTCTAAATCAATACTGTGTAGCGAGTAATTCTTTCATGCAACAAGAAGCTGTGAAAAAAAATCCAGCTTTAATACGTGCTTTGTCTTATAATCTTGCAGTTGTTAAGAAAAATTTAGCTTACTTTCAAGTTGTAGTGCCTATCAAGCAAGGAAAATGGTTAACGGCATTAACAGAAATGATGAAAAATCCTTACTTTTTTTCTGATTTCATCTCTCGATTTAACAAGATTATCAAACGTCGAATTGAATACTATGTAATGGGCAATAAATCAGTTTTTGATATTTCTTACAATCTCCAGAGAAAACGAAAAAATTCCAATTACTAGTATCAACCTTGGATCGCAACAGTATATCTTTACGTAAAAGAATGAAACTCAAAGTTAAAAATCAGATCGTGCAATAAGTATTTGTAATTATTTCTACCAACAAAACAAGTTCTCAGAACTCTGTAGTGAGTGTGACACTCCCTTAAGACTAGTACACCACGGCGTAAATAAAGCTACCATTTCAAATCAACGAAAGGCTTACGCTGTATTCATTTTGAATTTTGAATTTTGAATTTTGAATTCCGCCTTGCGGTACTAGCCCTTTCAAGATGACTCCAAAAATACCTTTTTTTCCTTGTGTTCTCTGCGTCTGAAGCAGTTTACAAGTAATTATTTAACCACCCCAGACGCTGAGAACATAGAGGTAAGAGTTTAAAAAGAGATTTGTTGAGCAACATTATTACCAACATTGAAAGGGCTACACCCAGCATTTACCAACCCTCTCCACTTTACTGGTTGCGATCGCATAGCTTTATTATCCGGCTATTTGTCACCATAACAGGGCTACCCTCGTCCCTAATGAAGGTTTTTGGCAGATCCTAGAGTTATCTATCTACTTAAAATTGGGCAAACTAAGACTACACCACAATTAAAGTGCAAAATGGTACAAGCGTCATTATAAATTTACCCTTTCTGTTTGTTCGATCTAGCGCTCTTTTATGACTCTCGTCGGATAAAAATCATCCACCCTTATTTTTAAGGACTTTGATGAATTTAGGCGTAGGTTGGGTTGAGGAACGAAACCCAACACCAACAATCTCTGGTTTTGTTGGGTTTCACTTCGTTCAACCCAACCTACGAATATTTTATTTTTTCGGAGTAATAAAAGAGCGCTAGTATGTTGCACCAGTTGTAATAACCGTCTCGCTTGCAAACTGTCAGAGCATGGTTTCAGTCCTCCTTTAGAGGATTGAAAAAAGCTAGCACAGCACCGAGTAAATAGAGCAACGATTTTAAATAGCCAGCCAGAAAGCTTACTTATATGATAAACTTCTTGGCTTTTTAACTCCGATTTATAGCTTGCGGTACTCATCTAGAAAGTCATTTCTGGGCGTAATAATTCAGATATCAGTTTGAATACACTTTTCCTCGCAAACACTTACAACCTGCTTTTGGATTCAAATTCTCTATGTCAGACCCCAACATTGGTCGCTTACTCAGCAAACGCTACCAACTCCAGGAGTTAATCGGTACTGGAGCAATGGGTCGGGTTTATCGTGCTAAAGATACTTTGTTGGGAGGTGTACCTGTTGCGGTTAAGTTTCTCGCTCTATCAATCCAAAATGAAAAGATGCGATTGCAAGACCGCTTTGAGCGAGAAGCAAAAACCTGTGCCTTACTAGGGCAAAAAAGCATCCATATTGTCCGAGTTATGGACTATGGCGTAGATGACAATAACACCCCGTTCTACGTTATGGAATTCCTGCAAGGACAAAGCCTGAACAATATTATTCGCAAGCAACGACTGCCTTTACCAAGATTCCTGAGTATGGCGCGTCAACTCAGCTTGGGGTTACAGTGCGCTCATGATGGCATCCCAGTTGATGGCGCAATTTGCCCAATTATCCATCGGGATGTCAAGCCAAGCAATATGCTGGTGATTCAAGATCCCAGTTTCGGAGAATTGGTCAAGGTTCTAGATTTTGGTATTGCTAAGTTATTACAGTCAGATGGTGACCATACAAAATTCTATTTGGGGACATTGGCTTATTCTTCTCCCGAACAGATGGAGGGTAAAGAATTAGACAACCGTGCTGATATTTATAGTTTGGGCGTGATGATGTTTGAGATGCTCACAGGCAAAATGCCACTGGTGGCACCAACTCACTCTTTTGGAGCATGGTATAAAACACATCACTATCAAAAACCCCGTTCTTTTGCTGAGGCTGTACCCGGATTAGAATTACCAAAAGAAATCGAAAATTTGGTGATGAGTTGTCTAGCTAAGGTAGCACGCGATCGCCCCCAAAGTATCACCGAAATCCTCAAAGTTCTAGCATCTCTAGAAAAGCCTGAGTATGCCCGCAAAATTAAGCAAGATAGCCACGCCCTAATTCCTGCTACGACGACGGCTAGTCCTGAGCTTGAACAGAAGACTAAAGCCGATTTGCGGGTATCGTTGTCAAACGATGAAATCGCTCGTGCCATTTCCTGGCCCCAAAATAAACCAATTGCCGATATTGTGTTTCCTCAGTCCATTCACACCAATGGCGAGGTTTTACCTGCGCTGTGGGTGATGTTACCACAAGAAGAAATTCAAAAGCGCTTACTCTGTACCCGCTATAACCAATTTCTTTTCATCTCTATTCCTCATCCCATGCTGTTATGGATTACTGTTATCTACAACCACAAGTATGGTGCTAAATGGTTGCCCTACTACCTCGATCTCAAAACCAGTCTTGGTCAAGAAATTGCCCGCTTACTACAGCACACAGGTTACTACCGTCTGTTGTTCTTTGCACGAGAAACACCAAATCGCTGTACCCATATCTTACTTTCCAGCGTTGCTTCTGCCCAGCGCCAACGACTGCAAGAGTGGGTTGCAATGAGCAATACGTTGATGTCGTCTGCCGACCCGCAAATGAGTAAAAGCTTATTGAAAAACGAGTACGAAAAAATTAAGCCTCAAATTCTGGCAAAACTACAAAGCATTGATACAGATTCTCCATACGATCTTTCCAGCTAAGAATAATTTCTTAATGTTACATGTCTTATATGTAACCAAAGGGTGGTAACTCAAAGAATGTAAACTTTTATAAACAAAATATATATAAAGATGTAAGTTCTAGTTATATGTATAAAGAGTGAAATAACGAGGCTGCTAAATCAGGGCTGATTAAAATTCTCTCTAAAATATTCTTGTGTACTACATTCCAGGAAATTGTAATTTACGCAGGTGCAATTCTCACACTAGACGAAAGAGACAATATAGGAATTTGGCTAGGTAGAACAGCAAGTTTAGCCTGCAAAGCTAAAGTTAGGTCTAGACTCCAGCAGATTTACCATCGAAAACTTTACTAGTTGTTAGTTGATTTTGTGAATTAAAATTTTGTGCCGCTCTTGTAGAATTGTTTATCGAAGTTGACGCCCCGACATCCCCAGCTATTTTCCTCCTTGGAACCAAGCAAGAGAAGGAGGTCGCCCACTGCGACAGTAGAACGACTCTATGCCATAGTGGAACCGGAATCTAAGCCCCACTGGTGCTTAAGAAGCTCCTGATAAGTGGCCTCGCGCACTACCATTTGCTCGTAGAGCTTTACCAAAAAGTCTTTGGCTTGGTCGTGGCTCATATTCTGTACTTGAGTGGCAAATGAGCAGATACTGAATTGCTGTTCCAAGGATAGTTTCATGGGTTGGTTCATAGTTAACTCCGAAAAAACAACGTGAAAAGTTGATATCGCTTGCAGAAGTCCAAATGGGATAATAATTGGACTTGTATTTGTCTAACATTTGTTCCTCTGTATTAAGGAAGATAACAATTGTTTGACAATATTGCCCACATCCTAAAGTGGGGATTTTTTTGATATGATATCTTGCACCTAATCCTACTGATATACCACCCAAGTCAGCCGAGCCAGATTCCGTAAAATAGGCTCTATTTGGACGAAGGTAGATATAATTACCTCTCTTACTCCTTTCTGCTTTGCACAGGTCTCTTTTGAGGAGATAAGCAGATTTTGTCCCGAATCCGATAGTTTCGCTGTTTGAGAAAAACTAAGATGCTGTCTCCCCCAATATGGAGGAAGCTTTGGAAGCTAGGAATTTTTAGGAGGTTGGGGAATGAATGGTAATAAGCGTGAATTATAGTCGCTCTACCTTATTACGTGCAAGATGTCAATTTAGCAATTTTATGCAAATTTAGCCTCATTAGGTCACTTTGGAGGCTAAAAATATTTGTATCAAATTGTAAAAACTAAAAATGCTCGCACTGAACAAATTACTGAGTATATCTACCAGATTTGTCATTTGTCATTTGTCAGTTGGACTTTGTTTAAGGTTAGTAAGTATCGACTAATGACTATTTATTCGAGTGAGACGATGACAACTGTGATGTTATCGTGCCCTCCATGCTCCTTAGCAGCCTCAATTAGAGAGATGGCGGCTTTATCAAGCCAAGGTGCCTCTTGGAGGCAGCTAGCAATCTTCTGTTCAACGAGTTCTTCTGTGAGACCATCACTACATAACAGCAAGCGATCGCCAAGTTTTACATCTAGTGGTTGCACATCAATCTGATGCAAATCTTCACGCCCTAAACAGCGTGATAATACATGACGAAAAGGATGCGATCGGGCTTCATCAAAGGTGATGTCACCGATTTTGATTGCTCGTGCTACCCAAGTATGGTCTTCTGTTACCTGTTCTAATTGCGACTCTCGGAAGCGATACAGCCGCGAATCGCCAACATGAGCGCACCAAGGCGATTCTGGGGCGCGGAAAATCACTGCTACAACTGTTGTACCCATGTCGGCGCGTTCGGGATGATTTTGCTGATCCCGCAAAATAGCTTCATTTGCACCCCACAAAGCTTGCTCTAGCAATTCTTGAGAAGATTTAGAAGATTCCCAATTTGCTACCAAATACGCCTGAATTTCTTCGGTGGCTATGCGACTTGCTTCCTCACCTCCCGCATGACCACCCATTCCATCGGCGACAATGAAAAATCGCCCTTCTGGATCGACATAGTAAGCATCTTGATTATTAGAACGAATAAGTCCCGGATCGCTAAAACCCGTGAAATTAAGTTTCATAAATTTTTTTTGCAACAATTAATGCATACGATCGTAACGGTCAAGGCGTAAAATTAGTCTGATCAGGATCGCTGAAATCCCTAGTGCAATTAACCCAGGCAGTAGTGCCCACCATACATGATTGCCAACCACTAAGATCGTAGCTGAAAGTGTGAAACCACTAATTAACAGAGCATAGCTCATTGAGAGCTGAATACTGCTCTGCCGCCGCAATAGCCGTTCAGTTTCTATAGACCGAACGCGGAGGCGCATGTCTCCCCGTTCTAGCTTTTCTAGCGTATCCTCTAACCTACGTGGTAGCCCAAAGGCAGTACTACTTACCTGAGCTGCTTGACGACTTAATTCATTAATAAAGGTATTCCCCTCAGAACCATTCATATCGGTCATAAGCTGCATTGCATAAGGTTTGGCAACTTCCATAAAGTTAAACTCTGGATCTAAACCTTTGCCTACTCCTTCGAGAGTAGAAAAGGCTCGCATCACAAAGGTGAAGGTTGCTGGAAATCTAAATGGCTGATTATAAGCTATTTCATAAAGGTCGTCACTGATTGCCGCCACTGACTGATTTTCAAAGGGCTTATCCATGAAATGATCCAGCATGTACTGGACGGAACGCCGGACTGGGCCTATGTCATCTGTTGGGGCGATCGCGCCTAAATCGATCAGAGATTGGACAACGCGATCGCCATCTTTTTGAGCGATACCAAACAGTGTTTGCATCAGTCCTTCGCGGACGTTAGATTTAATCCGCCCCATCATGCCGAAATCGTAGAATATTAAAGCCCCACTTGCACTAATGGCAATATTGCCTGGGTGAGGATCGGCATGGAAAAAGCCACTATTGAGTAATTGAAGTAAGTATGCTTGAGCGCCTTGACGAGCGATCAACTTTCGATCCAAACCGGCTGCTTCTAAAGCTTCGTATTGGCTAATTTTAATTCCAGGGAGATATTCTAAAGTCAGCACTCTGGAACTAGCATAACGCCAGTATACTCTTGGGACATTCACCCAATCGTAGCCGCGAAAGTTCCGGCGAAAAGTATCGGCGTTACGGCCTTCGTTAAGATAATCAATTTCTTCCCAAAGAATGCGACAACATTCTTCGTAAATACCTAACCAATCTCTTCCCCGTCCCCATTTGGGATGGTTTTGAAAGTAGCGGGTAATTCCCTTGAGAATTTGTAAATCTATTTCAAATAATTTCTTTAATCCAGGGCGTTGCACTTTCACAACAACCGATTCTCCAGTATGTAGCACAGCTTTGTGTACTTGCCCCAAGCTAGCAGCAGCTAAGGGAATCGGTTCAAAATTATGGAAAAGTTCAGGAATTTTTTTGCCTAATTCTTTCTCAATGGTCGCTTCTACTTGCTCATAGCTAAATGCCGGTACTTTGTCTTGTAATTTGGCTAGTTCTTCTACATATTCACCAGGGAATATATCAGCACGGGTAGAAAATAGTTGCCCAACTTTGATGAAGGTTGGGCCTAAATCCAGCAGGGTATTGCGAATCCAGACCGCTTGGGTTTTGCGTCTTGCAGCTTGCTTTACCTCAGTCACGCCACCCGGATAACTCCAAGATTTGTTGTATAGCCAAAGTTTGAACAATAAGGTCAAGACAAAAGACCAAATGTCCACAAAACGCCGTCTGCTAGAGTATTTTTCCCGATTCCAACGGTATGCCTTCTCTGAATAACCTTGTTCCATATACTTTGTGTACCGTTGGTTTGCAACCGAATCACTTGAAAGAAAAGACACTCTGATTCCTAAACTGTTTTTTCTTAAGTGTCATTTGTCATTTGTCATTTGTAAATAATTTTTGACCAATGACCAATGACTAATAACTAAATTTATGCAGAAGTTCGGCGATAATGTTGCAATTCTGTTCGTAACAGAGCAATTTCTGCTCGTAATTCATCAATATCTGCTTGCAAGTCACCTGAATCAGAACTAGTTTGTCCACTACCTGTAGTAGCTTGACCAGAATTAGCTGCTTCTGCTGACCGATTTGCCCGCTCTAGGACTTCTTCTGTAAACTGGCGTAACTGCTCTCTAGCTTCTGCATCAAATTTGCCCAGATCGCTCAAAGCATCGGTCAAGGCGACCTCTAAACGCTCATTAACTACTTCGGCTACTGCTCTGCCTACGAAAAAGGCTTGTACTAGTGGGTTACTCATAAATTTTTGTTACGTTGATCCGCAAGAGAATTATAACTTGCCTGTATGCTTTACGGCTTCTGTTGTAGAGGTTGAGATTTGGCGTTAGAGATGGCTAAACTAGTTCACTAGAAAAGATCCTTAATTAAATTCTATGAAATACGACAATCTTTGGGCAGGTAGTCGTTATTGGTTGCCAGCATTTTCTCTTCCCTTACTCCACTGGGTAAAACCTTTTCTACCTTTTTTGGGATTACCAGATTTTATACTGAAGCAGCCGCTAATTTGGGAGCAAATTTATACTCAAGCAGCACTTGAGTATCAAACCTCAATAGGAACACAGCATTTATCAGGGAAAGCCTATGACCAAGTTATCAAGGAAGTAGTAACAAAAGCTTTGCAAAATCTTGGATCACAAGCGGGGCGAGATGTGGCAATGGATTTTGAACGGTGGGTAATTGCTCATTTTTGCTGCCATGAACTGGATATTGTCCTGCACAAATGGCGATCGCTTTTGGCTATTGCTTGTAAACCCCCAGGTTCTCGCCGAGATCGGGTTCCCCCACCTGCGGTACTAGTTCCAATTTTGCCAGAAATTGCTGATTTTATTGGCTTTGATCGCCCCTTTGATATTTATTCCGAGGTGAGGACAGTCGCCCCGCTTCCTGAATATGAACAAATTCCCTATGAAAGACTAGGAATTTGTTATGAAGCAACGATGCTGACTGGGGCGATTCAGATCGCTTTGACTATTAAAGCGTTAAAAGCGATCGCCTCTCAACTCAATACAAAGGAACGCCAAGAGGTAGCGCTGTGGGCAGAACTACAACATCAAGTTTTACGTCCTTATACATACACTCCAAATGAGCTAGGTGGAGACAAGTATTTACGAGTTGAACTGCCTTGTCAAGATGCGCCATCTGTAATTGACGATCGACTTCCCGCCCAAATATATGCACCAAAAAAGAATATAGATTTGGCATCTCACTGGCAAGCTTATGGTGATACTTGGCTGAAGGTTTTATCTTTACCCACTCTTCCTTGGGTGCAACCGTTTATACCCGCATTTCTCACAAGCTTCAGGCGTTTGATAGAGCAGAGGAGCAGAGGGGCAGAGGGGCAGAGGGGCAGAGGGGCAG
>NZ_NOLK01000269.1:0-5860 GCF_002245985.1 Nostoc sp. 'Peltigera membranacea cyanobiont' 232 | reverse complement strand
CAACTTCTGGGAACTGCCACGCTAAATCTTGCCGCGCACGATTCATAATCGGGGATTGAACGCGGTTGAGATGTGCCAGTCGCAAAACTAGTTCTCGAATTCTGACTATTTCGCGATCGCGAATTTGGACAAATCGACGTGGGTCTTTTTGGTAGTCAAAGTAGTAACAGGCAAGGGCTAGAGCATCGGCATCATCATCTTTATCAGGTAGTGCTAAGTGATTGGCTCGATAATTCCTTAATTCTTTGTGACCTACCAGCCGAACTTCTACCCCAGCACGGGCTAAGTGAGTGCCCCACAGTTTGCTGTAGTTATTACCAGTTGGTTCGAGCAATGCAATGTCCGGCTTGAGCGCGAGTAAATCTTGAATACCCTTTGCATTGGCGCTTAAGCAAAAGAACGGACATTCGTAATAAAATTGACGTGGGTCTTCGGGCTTATCCGCGAGCAGGCAAGCCGAAACCGAGGACTTGCTAACATCAAGTCCCAAAATTCTAATCATTCAGTTCCTCCTGGGTGGTTTCGTCTTGTTCCCTGATGCCATGCCTGCGAATCACCCGAAGGCCACAACAGCCTAATTCACTCTCAAGGCAATACCAGAAGCGGTAACTTCTGGTGACACAGGGGAGGGAACAGCACAATCACAGCAGCCGAGCTTACGAAGTTACGAAAGCCATGCAGCTTGATTCCAAATAAAAGCCCTAAGCTACTGTGTGGATGTGCTGTACGTCTGGGTTGGACTCCAGTCCGCGACGTGAGATAAACTCACGTTTCGGCTACCGAGTCAAGTAGCCCGCGCCTTCATCAAGCGCGATCGCAACAATTGCGAAAATTGCGATTCATCAGGCGGTGTACACAGCAAACTCCAATGTGAAATTTTTAGCCGCAGCTTTGGACTTTAACCCTTTGGTAAAAGCTTTATTCAGGAGCATTATTTCCCTTTCGCTGTGGTAGACAAGTGTCGTTATCGTATTTGGTTTTGCATCAAGAATTGTGTCTTTGATGAATTCTCGCCTTTGTTTGATAGAGTATTTGTCCATTTTCCATGCTGGATCTGGGTGTGGGATATCTAAATTTTCTTGATTATTCATAAATTTCATCCTCATCAAATTCGTCATCATATCCAACTAATGAATACGAGTTTTCTGGGTCAATGATGTTAAGAGAATCAACCATTGCTCGACCCGTGAGAACATCAAGAACTGAATAGTTACCGTTCACGATCGCAGTCTCAACTTCCCTCATCTTGAAATGTTGCTCTAGTTCTGGAGTTCTGAGGCGCGGGTCAACGTCCTCAATGGAGTTAATCGGCGGCGGAACTTCATCCCCTTCAATCCAGCGATCGCGCTGACTGTTATAAAATTCTGTGTATGCACGAGCGCTCGGTGGCTGTGGTGCAGTTTCAAAAAAATCTGCCAGTTCCTTTTGCCGTTGGATACCTTCATCGCCGCATTCCATAGAATCAACCCACTCATGCTTCATGGCAAAGCCACCAACTCCGACTGCAACTTCAATTGCATCAGCACCAGAACTGTGAGCAATAAGTTTAGCTATCGCACTAGATTGAATGCTGCTGAGGCGTTCCAAATCAATAATCCACAGAGCTAGCTGTTCCCCGTCAGTTGTTTTCACTCGCTCCATTGGGAATGGGTCACGCACGGGTATCCTGCCGCCTGGAAATAGTTTTAAGATTGACTCGTAAGGATTGCCGGGTTTGAGTTTTACCCAAGTGTCATGTTTGGTCATAATGAATCTTCAATTAAAAATACTCAGGGTTATTGGATGACTCTAAATCAAAAGGCATGTCATCTGGATCTGGGTCAGGTAAAGCAATCTGTTGGAGATTTTCTTTCTGATTTTTCAACATGTCATATTCGGTTTGAAGTTCGCGCAGTTCTTTTTTGAGTTGCCTGATTTCTTGCTCAACTTTTGTAGAAACATCTTCCCTAATTTTTCGCTCCACCATGAACATCACGCGAGAGATTGCCTCTTCCTCGTCATCCCCTTCTAAGACTTCTTCAGAGAGTTCTAGACGCTTTGAGTTGTAATCCTCCAGGTTTAGTACCCGTTGGTAAGTAATATTTTTGAGTGCCATAACTTTGTGCTATTTTTTACTTGTTGGAATCGATTAATCAATTGCGATCGCGTTTGTATTAACGCGATCGCAAATTCCTCATTATCAACGTGTTTGATATTTACCTTTGTCGCACCGGGGTAGTGCTTTAGGTTTTCAATGATCTCTAAAACTGTGGTTGGCATGTGATTTTAAAGTAAGTGTGCAGACATGAAAATATCACCACGCGACAAACTCGTTGCCGCGATCGCTCTTCAGTGATAAAGGGTGTTTCCGCGCAAGGTGGCGCGGGTGCTTGCTCCGGTTTATTGGGATGCCCTGCAAGGTGGCAGGGGGGAGCGATTGATGGTCTATTCTTGTGTAAGAATAAAAGTATAATAACATCTTGTGTAAGATATGCAATAATCTTGTGTAAGAAATAGTGATAAAATTTTGTGTAAGAATATGATGCTTTCACCAAATGACCAAGAAGAAGCACGGCTGGTACGAGGAAGGCAAAGTCAGAGTAAACATATCTCTGACTCAGACTTCAATAGAGAGTCTGGATCGTCAAGCTACTCGGCTGGGAATGAGTCGCTCAGAGTTGATAGAGACTATGGCTCGTCAAGAACAGTCTCTACTTCCAGAAGAAAAGGAACTCCTGGGAAAATTGTCCGCCGGCTGATAGGCGAGTATCGCGATCAGGTGGCAACAAAAAAACACGAGATTCAACAGCTTGAGTCCAATATCCAGGAATTTGAATCACTACTAAAAGAACTCGAAAAACCAGAAGAACCTGAATAAAACCGTCCTGCCTACTGTGGCAAGGGCGGTTTTGTGTTGCGATCGCAAATGACAAACGACAAATGACCAATGACTAAATCAAAAATCTCATCAAAAGTAGTTCGAGCCAGGAGCCTTGCAATATACGAGCTAGAGAAATTCATTGGATACATCGGCACTATCGACCCAGAACTGACTCCCGATAAAACGATAGTGCTAGCAGCATCATTACTGGCAGGAATGCCAGCACTATTTGAAGAAAATCCCGCGATGCTGAATCACGTAAAAGAGATGGCAGCTAGTATCAAGCTAAAACCTCATCCACTGAACTAAAAAACCAAAAAGCCACCATCAGATTTAGCGATCGTGGTGGCTCCTTGAAACTAACTAATAGTAATTAACTAATAGTATTATGCCAGAAAACTCATCAAAAATTTCACTTCCTTGGACTGAAGAACACACAGCATTTTGTTATCAACACCATATTTGCCCTGCTGCTAAATCGCTTTGGCAATGGCTAATGATGCAGGGTGCAATAGCTGAAGAATTAGAACCCGATTTATCAGAATTCAACGCCACAGTTGCCAAAGCCAGAGGTAAAGGATACTCACATAATTACCTCAAACAGATATTCGACCAGCTAGTAGAACACAGAGTTATCCAAGTCGTTAAACAGTATTCTTGGAAGATATTTAAGTTACTTGTAAGACCCCTCGAATGGTTGAAGCCACCGAGAAAGAAGCGAGAAAAAAACTTACAAAACCATAATTTAAGTTACACTTCAGACCCCTCAAATGATAAGTCTGTCGTTCCGGGTGATATACAGCAGCAGCATTCTAATTCTGATATCAACCTAGAGACCCTGGCGGAAGTGGGTATACATTATGACTCCACAGAGAAAGAAGTGCTTGAACGCCCAACCCATGAAATTAAGTTGGCTCTTTTAATGTTTAACCTTCGTGGTGGTTTAGATAAAATTCTTAACCCAGAAGGGTTTATTCGTCGGTGTTTAAGACAGAGATGGTGGGAGTTTCCGCGTAATTACAATCTTTTACTTAAAATGTTTGGGAACTCTACAGAATGGGATGAATTATTCCCCTCTGGTTAATTCCTATGTATAAAAAAAACGGACGCTGTAACGTCCGCCAATTCATTAATCCACAAACATTATGAAACATAATTCTGATGTACCTGGGCAATTAGCATTATTTGCGATTACTCCAACAGTTGAAATAAGGGCTACCATTCACGATCCTCACTGGGATGAAATACTTGCGCCCCAACAAGAAGACGATAATCACTGGAATCCTGCTGACTTTGGGGAAGTGCCCCATAAGTTAGATGGACAACTGACAATTTTTTCCGACGACTCACAAGAACCGCCAGACCCAGATGATTATGAAAATCTTGAGGATTACGAGCAAGCCTGGGCTGGGTGGGTAGGTGTCAAGGTTGGCGACTTGGTAAAGCTCTCTAATACATGGATGAATAAATGCGCTGCTGCCACCACTGGCAAATTCAGGAAGGATTACCAATACAAATCTGACAACGAATTAATTTCTGAGGTTATTTGGGTAGATCCCAGAGGGCGGGGACACATTTACGTTGGACGCGGCAATAATAATGCATTGTTTGTTCCTTGCGGTTGCTACACAGTAGAAACTCGTGTTGGGGCGCAGGTCAAAGGTGATACTGTTCCAGCCATCGTAGAAACTCGTGTTGGGGCGCAGGTATCACAAGTTACTCAAAAAGTTGCGCCCCAACACGATACTCACTGGGTAGAGAAGTACTGGGTGGAACGGCCTGGTAATAAATATTGGTATTTCCGGTACTGTTGGATGCAGGGACGGAAGAAAAACCGTTGCTACCTCGGAGGTGTAGACAGTAACCTAGCAAGACGCAAAAAGGCAGATGTGGAAATTGCGATCGCAGATGGTAAATTACCAATTGAGATAAAAGACTTGATCCGAGGCTGGAAGAATGAATCGCCCACCATGCCCAAAATGTGAAAGTATCCTCGTTTTCAAACACGGTAGCTACACCTTGGTCAACGGCGATGTTGTGCAGCGCTGGTTTTGTCAAACTTGCCGCAAAGGTTTTAATCCTGGCTCAACAATTCAGGAGATTCCTTCAGTAGCTTCTGAAGCTTCCGCAGTTCATCCCAGGTGCGAGCGGTAATATCGGGTTTACTAAATTTCTGGGTAGACCGATAATTTTGAGTTCTCCAAGCGATGTAGCGGTCAATGACTTGTAGAAAATCCCCTGTAAGTCCGGGGATATCATCGTTTATCAGCTTAGAATCTACCGCTCTAGCGTAATCCAAAATCTGATTTTCTAGGACAACGGGCACGCGGATAGTTTTGGTTTTCCCGTGGTTCCAAGCTGGCGGGAAGCTGCTGCTGTTTTTTCCTGGTCTGAGCATTGCATGTTTCCTGAAATGCCTGTGTCAAGGCAGAATACAGCGTTTTTGTCTGAATTGCAATTGCCTCCCCATTCCCCAATGCCCAATGCCCAATGACTAATGACCAATGAAAAGCGATCGCGCTGAAAATTGCGATCGCAAATAGTTGTTTTTGAAATTTAGATTTTCAGTTTATTCACTTGTTCAAGCTTTGTCACAAATTTGGGTAAAGTCGATCCACCTCATCCCATGCCTGATTTGCCAAGCACTCCAGAGCCATAGCTAGCAAGAGCGGGTGATTGTACTTCCCCTCTTGAAAGCACTCGCAGAATATCTCGACTTGCAGGAATAGGAGTCTGGGGTTCATAGAGTTGCGATCGCGCTTTTGACTTCATCAAGTTCAACATCGATGTAAGGGTCAAGCCCTTTGTTATCACGGTGTCCGGTGATTTTACGAATCACATCCTTGTCAACAGAATTTTTCCGTAATCGGTTCACTAAGCTCCGGCGGGTGCTGTGAGTTGAGATTCCCTTAGCACTCATTCCCGCCTTTTCGGTGGCCCGCTGGAGGATGGCGTAAGCATTCCGCCAAGAAATTGGTTTTGTGCCGCACCGTGAGGGGA
>NZ_NOLK01000268.1:0-5875 GCF_002245985.1 Nostoc sp. 'Peltigera membranacea cyanobiont' 232 | reverse complement strand
CCGTCCCCCCCTCTCCCGCTTCCCTTACCCCCTCCAGCATCACGCCCAGCGCCATCTCCACCAAAGTCTACGCCCTCGGCACCCTTGGCTATGATTTCGGCTCAGAAGCCCGCCGCGACACCTTTAAGCAACGGATGCCCGCAGTCAGCATGAATGGGGTATTAATTCCCGCTAATCCCTACGATGCTCGCCAGATGGTTAATCATCTAGAGCTAAACCCTGCTGAAAGCAAATCTCTGATCTGGACGTTGAATCAGGAACTCACACCCATTTACGCCCTAGAACCCCAAAAGGCTTTTGCCAGCGAAATCTATGCCGTCTTTGGGATGCTGCTGTCTGGACAGATTCAGCCCGAAGAGAGTGATGATTATATCGAGCGAGTCAGCATTCCCGGTAGTCTGAGCGATCGCACCGTCGAACTATTTTCCGGGCAGGTTGTTCCTGTTCTAGCACTGCCAAATATTAGAGGGATGTACGGTTGGCAAGTTAACGCCCTTGTAGAAGCAGCAGTTGCTACCGTTAGTCCTGAAGCCAACGAACCTGACAATGCAAGAATGCGGCGTTCCCTCAAGAGTTTCCTACATCGCATCTACTACGACCTCCGTAATTTAGGACAACTCGAACGCGATCGCGCCCTCAATTTTGCTGCCACTAACGCCTTTCAAGCCGCCTCTACCTTTGCTGAAGCCATTAATAGCGGCATGGGATTAGACAGCATTGAGATCGAAAAAAGTCCCTTCTGTCGCTTGAATAGTAATTGCTGGGATGTGAAGCTGAAGTTTTTTGACTCAGAAAATAGCCGTCGCGCTAAGAAAGTATATCGATTTACGATCGATGTTGCCAATCTTATGCCGGTCACTTTGGGCAAAGTGCGATCGTGGTCAGTGCCACGGTGATTAGCGATCACCTGTTTTTTCCTTATTCCTTTAGTTTCACTATTTGATTCATTTGTCAATGCGTAAGTTCTAATGATCGCAAGTGTCGAATCATAATCCCAGCACTCGTTCAAGAAATAAAACCCCGGATTCTGCCCCAAATTCGCCGCAACTTTGAGTTTCTGCATACCCCTGTTTTGTCACTTTGGGAGAATGCAATAGCCCAAATGGTTACGGAGCTTTAGTTTTCAGCTTTTGGCTATAAATTTTAGTTTCTAACAGGAAATAAAGCTTCAAATGTTGATGAAATCAAAACCTCAGAGCTTGGCTAAGATTATTGTTTTCCGAGAGTGACAGGAGAGCGATTTTTTTCGGGGGAGATGGGACTGGCAATGCGATAAGATGACCCAATGTCAGATCCTGAGCAACTTGTCATCTACCAGCTTCATATTTTTATCCTGGGCATTAGTCCCATGATTTGGCGTAGGATAAAAATCCGCAGCGACAGCACGATCGCCGATTTGCACTACATCATCCAGATAGTAATGGGATGGACTGATTCCCATCTACATTGCTTCTTCATCCACGGTAAGCATTACGGGATTGCTCAAATTGGGGGGATGTGGTTTTCTGATGACCCTAAAGAAATCAAATTATCAGATTTTGGCTGGAGAATGCGAGAACGTTTTTTATCAGTAAACCAAAAAGTTTTGCCAAAAGGGCGAACCACTATGGATACAGCAGATATCACCAACAAATGAGTACAGAGAAGCAAGTATTATCCAATACTAATTACATAAGAAATAATTATCATGTTTCGCAGTAGTTCAAAATATGAAATGATCAAAGTAATGTGTCGTATATTGGCTGAGGAAATTGACTGTTTCATCTCATCGAATTGCCAAGAGGAGCGAGTCTACAGAAGAACCGATTTTAACAGACTCAAAAACCCTTAATGAAGTTATTGAGTGTTTAGTAGAAAATTTTTCGATTGAAACTCAAGGAATATGTGACCAACAAACTTTATTCGAGATTCTCATAAAAGCAGCTAGCAGTGGAGATAGTATTGAGAACACAGCTAAACTATTAAAGAATGTTCCTACAGCCAATGATATTAGATATCATCTCAATAAAATCAATAATTTTGAAGAATTAGAGGCGCAAATAAATCAATCACTGAAAAGCCGAATCCCTTTAGGATTAAAAAATGGTTGTTTAAAAATAGCGATTGATTTAAATCTAATTTGCTATTATGGTAAGCCAACATTAGAGGAATTACCTTACATATATCGAAGTCAAGCTAAATCTGGTACTCATTCATTTTACGCTTATGCAACTTTATATGTTATTACCAAGAATAAGCGTGTAACTCTTGCAGTGAGAGGGGTTCGTAAACTAGATACCAGTGTAGCACTCATTACTTATTTATTGGCAGAACTTGAATCCCTTAAAATAAATGTAAAAAAACTCTATTTGGATAGAGGATTTTTTAATACTCCTGTAATTAGATGGTTGCAGGCATTAGATATTCCATTTATGATGCCTGCTGTCAAGACAGGAAAGAAAGGAGGAATCAAGCAATTTCTCAAGGGTAAAAAAAGTTATAAAACTACCTATACAATTACAAGAGATGAAGATGATTCCGTCACATTTGACTTATGGATTGTCTGCAAATATGGAAAAGGTAAGCGTAAAAAACATGGGGTTCAATACTTTGCTTACGTGACTTACAAAATCACAACAAATTTAGATTATATCTATCAAGATTATCGGAAACGATTTGGAATTGAAACTAGCTACCGTCTGAAAAATATTTGTCGAATTAAAACGAATAATAAAAATCCAGTTTTGAGATTACTATTCGTGGGTATATCTTTTTTTTTAGTTAATATTTGGGTAAATCTTCTTTGGCTCAGAATCAGTCGTAAAAGGAAAGGTAGTCGATTAATTTATCGCACACTTTTTACCCTTAAACAGATGTTAGCCTTTTTATCTCAAGCCCTACAGCGTAAATATCAAGTAGTTGAAAGCATCTATCTTCCATCAGGTTAGTAATGATAATTTCTCTACCAACTAATCATAAGTAATCATAATCTATACTATGTCTGTTGGTTAGAGAATTGTGTATCAAAATGTATTAAAAAATGCAAGTATTTTAGCGATCGCTCTTTAGAGAAAAACTTTTTGGTTTACTGGTCATCGCAGCGTTACGACTTGGCAAAATCTCTTGTCCGATAATGGCGTTAGTAATAGTAGATTTGCCAGCTTTCATTGGTGCAACAATAGCCATTCTCAACTCAAGATTTCTGACCTTATCTATTTCCTGATTGACTTGTTGCTCAAATTCTGCGTATTTTTTGCCAGCACTATCAGAAACAAGTGCTGTACTAGCGTGATTCATCAGTGAACTGACTTGCTCTAGGAGATCAATAACATCTTTCTGCAAGTCCTGTATATTCGGCTTCAGTACCTCAGAAATCATCTATTCTTACTCCGCATCTAGTAAAGTACACTTATGCCAAGTCTGCCTTAGTAGAAACATAAGAACCTCAGTAACAATACGGCTTAGTCTATTACTTATCTATTTCAACTAAACAATTTCTCCCCAACCCACATAATTCTTTGCTCCAAATTCTCTGACACGCTTTCAACAGTCTGAGGCGAAGCGCCCCCCAAGGGCGCATGAGCCGTCTCCTCACAGTCCAAAATCTCATTTAGCGTGTCAGAGACACTCCTCACAATCTCTTTTGAAGAGTTTGTGAGGAGTTTCTGACCAGTTCGTGAGGTTTCCTGGAACCCTTGCTCTGACTGGTCTTTACCTAAAATAGATGCTTGATTTAAAGCACCTATTTTTTCAGACCCAACATCTATCTCTAAATCCCCAGCATTTGATTCTCGTTTTTCAGCACTGGCTTTCTCCCAAAATTCCTTCATTCGGCTACCATGCAAATTCTTCACCATCCAGCTAGCCGTTTCCCGGCCGTCTTGAATTGACTTGTCCGGCTTGAAAATGAACAACCCGCTTTCAGCTAGAATTTTCTTTGCAGAGATAAAAGTACTGTATCCTAAAGCTGAGGTCAAAGACATCCACCGAGAACCATAAGGATCAGCTGTCCAACACTCCTGCCACAATTGTGTAACTGATGGTTTTTGCTGCGATGCCCACAACATATCTTGTATGGGAATAATCACATGAAGTCTTTTATACGGGGATTCCTTCTTGCTAGCAGCAGCCTTTTTGGGTTTGGGACGAGTAATAGTTGCAGTCATTCTACAATCTCCTGTTTATATTGATGCACGGAAATTTCCCCCACTGTCATTGCGGGGCTTGCTACTTGTATTTGGCTATCTAAAAAGTCGTCAGTACACTGAAAGCCTATTGAGGCTGCCAGAATCGCAATTCATCTCGGAAATACCTATCATTTTTTTTCGATTGCTCCTTCCAGTGATCCCAGGCAACCACCAGTTCCTCGCCCAAATCCTTTACAACTTCACCCCTCTCCACATACAAAGTACGGTAGGGGTCAGCGTGGGCAACAGTAGAACCAACGCCAATGATGTCCGGTTCAGTAGATGACTTCTGGAGTGCGGTAATTAAATCAGTCTCTTGGGTAGTCAATTCTGCCCAGTAGTCTTGTTTGATTACCTCATACTCTTGCGCTACTGCCCAATAGTCCTGCCACGTACACCCAGGTTTTGACAGTACCCGTCTAATATCACTGATCGCTTGGGGTAGCATTTCCAGTTGTTCGGCTCGATATGCGATCGCAGATGGTGTAGGTTCACTTCCCAGAATTATGGCCGCCGCTTCAAGCGCTTGGGTGTTGTTCATGGCACTGGCGAGATTCTTCAAAGCCATCCCCATCAACCGTAAGCATTCCTGGGCATTTTCCTTGGGGGGTTCAACAGCTAGCGATCGCAGATCAATTGTCTTCTCCAGTGCTTGCTTTACCTGCTTATTTAACGCTTTGGTTGCCTGCTGGGTCATGGTATTCCCCCACTGTTGAGAGGGGCGTTGTTCAACAGCGTTTTCTAATTCTTGGATACGTTGTTGGAGTTGATGATTCTCAATCTCTAACTTTTTCAACCCCTCCATTTCATCCAATCGCTGCTGCAACTGGATATTTTGCTCTTTCTGTTGCTTATACAGATTTTGCAAGGATGAGATTTGCTCAATTACTTGTTCTTCTGCTTTGGCCGATACTTCTGCTTGCAAACCAATTCTCAATTCCTGCTCTAGACGTTCTAGCTCCTGCTGGTGTTGTTCCTTGAGTGCTGCGATCGCTTCCGTGTATTCTGGTGGATAATTTCGCTCTTTGGGGAATGGAACGCTTGGGGCATCCAAATCAGCATTGTTGATCAACAACCTCTCACCATCAGCAAAAGTGACAATCTGCTGCCAGTGATTCGGTGCGTCTGCCTCAATCACTCCCGACTCCCCATAACGGGGATGTTCTGATGATGAAACAGTCACAGAATTACACAATTGCGTTTTGGGGTTTTCGGTTTTTGCGGCGCGTTTAACCGTTGGTGCAACCTGCTGGACTGCTTTGGCGAAATCGGCGGCAGTGGGGAAAGGTTTTTCTTTTGCTGCGATCGCAACAGCTTCGTGTAACTTATCAGGAGTTTTAGCCAGCCGGAGTAAGGGGCGAGTTTGAGAGGGTTTAGTAATCTTTTCCCTGAGTTCCTCTGGCAGAGTATCAACTACTTTCTTCGCAGACAGCAAATCCTTAACCCGACGATACCCACCGTGCTTGGTTAGTTCTTTTTCGCAATAATCTTCAAAACTGGCATAACCAGCATCAGAGTAATAGCCGTTATTTCGCATCACCCGCAGTTCTTCTATTGCCTGCCACTCGAAGCGGTCTATGGCAGCAAAGGTATCTTGGATGCTGGTATTGAGAATGTTGTAATCGAGTGCTGATGTTGTTTCGGAACGGTTTAGTGTCAGCATGATTTTACCTGTATGTGCTGTATACACACGGGAAATACTGGTTAAT
>NZ_NOLK01000267.1:0-5990 GCF_002245985.1 Nostoc sp. 'Peltigera membranacea cyanobiont' 232 | reverse complement strand
ACCAACTGATCATAAGTAATCATAATCTATACTATTTCTGCTGGTTAGAGAATTCTGTATTTACTAGTATTATAAGCTATCAGTATTTTAGCGATCGCTCTTTGGGGAAAAACTTTTTGGTTTACTGCCAATAAGTTTAATCTCTAAGCAGACACAATCATGGCACAAAGTACAGCAAATAACCTCATACTTCAAAATTCGGGTTTTGATAACCATCGGCTGAAAAATATGCGCTCTCCAGTAGATCAGAATGCACAGGTGTAAGAAATCCCTGAAGTGAAAAAGGCGATCGCAGTCGAAAAGAAATGCAATCGCCGTTCAACCGAAATTTAGACAATCGAAATCATCATGGCACACAGAATATGATTAGCACATTTTCTCTTCAACAGATTCAGTTGGAAGAGTCTCTTGACAAGATACTGTTGCCTCCAACCGATCACAACGCAGAGGTCATGGAAATCCTTGGATACAAGCTGGTTTACGTTGGTGGAGCTTGCCCCAGAACTTACCGAGTATACGTTGCTCATTCAATGATTGGGGTGATATTTCAATACATTACGCACTGGTCGAATGCTGTAGATAAGATTCGATACGCCGAGCCGGTTGATGCAGCAGTTGGACTAGATGACTTCATGAAAGTGGCAAAGGTATCAAAAACGACTATGAAACAACCAGCCACGAAAGAAGAGTTGCTAGATAAAGAATTTGATGCGCCAAGTGAAAGATTGGTTGCAGCGTAAAGAAAGGGGTGGGCGTTGCTGCCCACTTCCTCAATAAGACTGTTTTACTTACATGACAAATATAGCAATGTCACCCATAGAAATCTTACAAGAGTTCAACTTCTGCTACCAGAAGATTCAGGCAATTGCCCAAAACGAAAACTGGCTTTTGTTAATTGCTGATAAGAAGATTGATCCAGAGGCAGCAACACACTTGGGTGATGTTCTGCACTATTTGGATCAAGCGATGGGTTGTGTAGAAGAAATCGTTGAAATCAAGTTGAATCAGGAATCAAAATCATGAAACTCTACGCAACCAGTATTCCTCAAGTTTTGCCAAGTTGGGCAACTGTTATATCGAATGATGCAGGTTTGATTGAAGTAGAAATCAATGATGAAGACCCCGGCTTTTATTCAATCATTGAGGAATTATCTACTGAAATTCAACCAGGAGTTATTGGTGTAAAAGCTAGCGATTTATGTCAAATACTCAGCATTGAAATGGTTGATACTAACAAAGAAGTTTGACAACCAAATTAGTAAAACCCAAAATAATGAAATTCACCACTGTCTCTGTTAGCTACTCCAGAAAATTTAATCTCGGCGACTACGAATCACTGGAACTAGGTTGTTCTTTGTGGGCGCAAGTGGAAGATGGCGAAGACGCGGATGGGATAACCCAATTCCTCTATCACCAAGCCAAAGCTTCGGTAAAACAAGCGGCAATGCCTGTGCTAAAAGCCTCAGAGTTTCAGATAAATAAAGCTAAATCTAGCAAAAAAGTGTCCGGTGATGTCAACGAAAATGATTGGTAAGAGTTTGGAATTGACTAATGCAAGAACTAATCAAAGCTTTAATCAAGGCAAAGTCAGAGTTTAATTCGATTCAAAAAGACGGTACTAATCCTCACTACAAGCGCAAATATGCAACCCTAGATGCTGTATTAGATGCTGTCACTCCCGGACTCAGTAAACATGTATTAGTAATAATTCAAACTACCGAAATTTTTGAAGGGAAAACTGTACTACGGACTCATATTTTTCATGAATCTGGGGAGAGCATCACCAGTACTTATCCTCTTCCCGAAATTAGTGATTCTCAGAAGTTTGGTGCAGCATTAACTTATGCACGACGATATGCGGTTTGTGCAATTTTATCGGTGACAGCAGATGAAGATAATGATGCTGAAGGTGCAGCTACTCCTCAAAAGCCTGAACAGCCACAGAATAATATTAGACCCCGTAAAGACAATCAACAGTATAGAGTCCAGCAACCAAAACAAGCTGTAACTGCACCATCAATCAACCCAAAAGATTTGCGAGTCAAAGAAGTTCGCACACTTTTAAATTATCCGTTGGATTTAGTCAAAGAGTGGCTGCATTCTCGAAATGTGACGAGTCCAAGTGAGCTTGATTCTGTTCAGATTGACGAACTAGTAAAAACTATGTGTTTGGCTTGGGCTGGTAATAAGTTTGGGCATTTGAATCATGCTGTTAACTCTTATCAAAAACACGTCGTTGACGCTGTGGCACGAGGAGTAGATGAAACAAGAGCAATCAACGACTGGATGGAAGGAGCGCTTGCAGAATTGCCTGAACTTAATTGAGAAGATAAACATACTTCAAACTAAAGGGTAGAGAAAAAGATGAATCTTTGGTCAAGAATGGATTTGATTGCATTAACAAATGAGCGCTTTCTAGGGGACTTTTACGATTTTATTTTTGATTACGATGGCGGATGGATGATTAAGTTCTTCTATCTGATTAAAGTAAATGTTGCTCTCTGGTTTGGATGGGAGTCGGAGCCGGAATATGACGACTGGCATTGGGGACTGGGGTATTTTGGAGAGGAATACCGACACGACTGGAATGCACCAATGGGAGCTTGTGATTGGTCAGAAGTCTGTACTCCCGTAAGTTTTCTCAGATGGCAATACGGTATCGGTGAGAACTCGAATTATTAATAAAATTCATCCAATACAAGAGGGAGAATAATTCTTGACCGAATATGATTATCTTCGCGCATTTGTTATGGATCGATTTGATTCTGAGGTAACAACAGAAGTAGATCCACTTCACGATCAACACAAGCTTTTGCTTTTACAGAATAATTACCTAGAAGCAGCGAGATTAGAAACTCTTCGAGATAGAGTTCTGCAAGAACTTTACATCAAAAGAGCCAGGGCTGAAGAAATTATCAATTGGCTTTCCCTTGATAATCAGCTGCGATGTGAGTGTACAACTTATTGCGATGTCAGATCGGGAAAAATATGACTACTCAAACCACCAATATTAAGCTTGATTCATCTAGTTTAGTGCTTGACACTATTTTCATTTGGAAAGGTGCAGGACATGAACTACAGCAAAGTAATCCAAAGTACTGGGATAGTAAATGTCAACTGCGGATTTATCAATCTTACTCTATGCCGAGTATTATCTTATGTTCGGATTTAGATGAACAAGACACGGGGACAAGCATTACTAATTCTGCGGAGGGTCTAGCTACATTGATTTGGCAAAAATACCAGAATACTGTGTTATCGGCTCGTCGCTGTTTGGGGGATAATTTTCTATTTATCGAGCATTATCCTCGCAATAAAATAAGTAAAAACGAAGAACCAGAAGATTTTTCTTTAGTGCAATTTAATTGGGATGGTCAACGTTTTAGCCAACCACGTTGGAGTCCTTTAACTCCAAACATTTTGCTGGCTTTGATTCAATAGCATCAGGTCAAAGATTAAAACTGAAAGCGCGATTGCATTCAATCATCAGTGTGCGATCGCTAAAAGTGTTCATTTCTCAGATATGCCACCTGGACAGGGAATTTTTTTCAATTCACATCATCTCAAAATCGTAGAGTCATAGTCAAGATTATGCCAAGAAAATCTGCTCACTCCATCCCTACTGACCAGTCCTCACTATGCCTACAGTATCTTGGTCGTTGTGGAGGTAGCGCACGATTGTGCAGTATCAAGTTTAGTCTTAGCGTGATTCAAACACTGGTCAATCGAAAGTTAGTGAAGATTAATAATACTGGTGCAGGATTTTTTGTTGAATTAGAGGATGCCAAATGACTAACCACAAACAAGTTGTTTACCAATCCCAATTAGACCACAAGAGTAAATTGCTTCTTCGCCGCCGGACTCGAAAAAGATTCAACCCCAGGATTTTCATTGACCGCATCATAGAAACAACTGCAATTATCTCTCTACTTTTTACCGGATTTGCAGGAGTAGGGGCGATGGGGTGCTGGGGAATGGAAATTGCTACAAGTTCTCAATATTGGCAGCATCAGAAGAACATTTGTTTGGGGATGATGTTAGTTAGTTTTTCAGGCTTCTTGGCCAGTGCTTTGATTGGAGCGAGTTTCAGTATTCGTCAGGACAAGTTTTAGGAGGAACAACGATGGAAATTAAATTAACTACACAAGAAATCCGAGCCATCTTGCAAGGTTGTCAATATACGTTGCGGCTTGTGGGGAGTAGTAAGGATTATCGTAGACTTCAATCGTCAGAGCATTTTTCTACCTTGAATGATGTTGTACTAAACGATGCTTTTAATATTTTGGGAGAAGTAGTAGACGCAATTGAACAGGTGGAGCAAGCTACTCAACAAGGAGAATCTAGACATGGAACAGGAAATTAAAAATGCACTTGGTTTGGGCAATCCTGAACTCGTAATAGAATCGAAACCAAAACTTGAACCAGAACCAAAACCAACAGTAACGATTTACGACTTCTCTTCTTTGTTATCGAAGCACGAACCACCAAAAAAACAACGGCAATAAATGCCTCGATTGAATTACGAACAACAATTTAAATTCTTGAGGAGCAAAAAAAAATGACATTAACTCTAGATAATCGCTCTCGAAACAAAGAATCGTCCCTGACACAAGCATTGCGGCAAATCCAGCAGTTGAACTCTAAGATTGCTCTGTTAGAGCAGCATCATCAAGATTACGTGCAGAAGCAACAGAATTTGATTGCTACCATCGCGGAAATCTGTGTTTCTCCGATGCAGGAAATAGAGGCGCTGAGGATTTTGATCTGTCGGGGAGAAGCAGCTTGTCGGCAGTACTTGCGCTCGGTGCTAGTCAAACAGAGAAAGAATTCATAACCTCTATCAAGCAAGGAAATTTAAATTATGAAACGGAATCAAGCACAAACAATCGTTGTAAGTCTCACTGGTACATTAGCGGCCATATCTATTGGGTATTTAGGAGTGCAATTTTTTGGCAGAAATACAATGTACATAATTTCTACAGCTATGTTAGGGCTGGGTACTGGAGGAGCTATCGGTCAGGTTTTGGTAGAGAAAAGGCAGCAGCGAGTAGTACAAGTACAGTCAAAACAAAGATAGGAACAATCGTATGGAAACTTCAAAAGTTGTCACTATTCCCAATCATTGGACATCACCAAAATACTCGTTAGGGCAAAGAACCAAGCAGGGGATGATTGTTGGGATTCAGTATTATCCACCCAATAATCTACTGACTGGCTTATGTAACGAATCTTGGCGTTATGCTGTCCTAGATAAAAACGATTTTTCCGAAGTGTCACATCTTGAAGAGCAGAAGATTCAGCCACTTACACCACTGGAATTACATGTCGAACTTCAAACTGAAATTGAAGCGTATCAAATCGAAATTGTAATTCTCAAGCAACAGTTGGAGACAATATCCAATGCTTAAGTCGATGCCCACATACTGAGAAGTGCCTCTAATAATAGATGACTTGAGCAGTGTAGAGCCAACTTTTCACCAGAAATGGAAAAGTCCGAGTTAGAAGAATAATGCTCAACTTTTTACAAAAGACGGCGATTTATCCCATACATTGAAGGAATGGGATAAATCGCCATTTACCGTCTTGGTCAATAGTATCGAGTGTATGAAAATCGTGAGAACTTTGCGTAATGACTAATAACTTATGCCACTGCTTCAAATCGTGGTATAAGCTACCAAGCTACTGGTTCACCAAGATGGAAAAACCCACCACTGGGGCCATCATTTGGCAATATCGCTAATTCAACACCAGTTTTCGCACCTGATGCGATGTCCATCATTGCACCTTCACCACCTAATTCCGTTTTTACCCAACCCGGATGAGCGCTATTAATCTTCACCGGAGTATTGCGTAACTCATGAGCTATAGCGGTTTTCACTTGAGTGAGAGACAATTAAATGTACTATAGAGATTAAATAAGTAAAATTTGTCACCAATGAAAGCATACTCCATAGATTTGCGGCGGAAAATTACGGAAACTTATGAACGCG
>NZ_NOLK01000266.1:0-6026 GCF_002245985.1 Nostoc sp. 'Peltigera membranacea cyanobiont' 232 | reverse complement strand
AATTTCTAAATATCTGAACGCAATGCCTAAAATTTCTTCTTTCTCCCCTGCTCCTCCGCTCCTCTGCACCCCTGCGGCCTCAACGATTTTCCCTTATCAAGCGTGCCATTCTTCTCTGCACCTCTGCGTGAGATAAACGATTCGTTAAACAAAGACGAAACGAGTATCTGTTGCCAAATTAGTGTTACGGTTTAACCCGGTTTCTACAACAGCAATCAATTCCGTTCCATTATTGGTGAAAATGCCCACAGCCGATCTCACTGACCCTAGTGAGTAATTATTAGCAACTCCCTTAAGCTGAATCCGATCGCTTGCTTGGAAGCTGACAATATCGGCATAATCACTGTTGCGGGAACTGGCATAAAAAACTGAAGTGGCATCACCCAAAACGTAAGTATCTGCACCTCCATCGCCGTTGAGAAGGTCGATTTCGTTTGTGCCACCCCCCCAACCAGTTAGGCGATCGCTATCATTGCCACCAGATATGATGTCACTGCCAAGTCCGCCAAAGATTGTGTCATTGCCATCCCCCCCAAGGAGGATATCGATACCGCCTTTACCATCAAGGTAATCATTGCCTGTTCCACCGTCGATTAACTCACTGGTATTAGTGCCGATGACGCGATCGCTCCCAGCTAGGGCATTGACTATGTATTTGTTCAAACCAGTAAGTTGGTCGATAAAGATGATATCGTTGCCAGCTGTCGCCTTATTATTGGCAACAGTCAGGTCAAAGTTATCGCTAACATTGCCACCTTTACCATCAGCCGCCGTGACTGTGACTGCAAAGATGCCGACTTGGGAAATATTGCCGGATATCACACCTGTGTTTGCAACGATACTAGAGCCAGTGGGTAAACCCGCAGCACTGTAGCTGAGGGTATCAGCTAGATCGATGTCAGCAAATTTGTTACTCACATCGAAAGAGAAGGACTTGTTAGTAGAGATAATTTTGTCGTCAAGGGGTTGCACTAGCGTCGGGGCATCGTTGACACCAGTGACGGTGACATTAACGATCGCGGTAGATTGTAAACCTTGACTGTCTGCGATCGCATAACTAAAACTATCACTGGCTGTCTGCCCTTGGGATAGAGAGTTAAAACTTGAGGCTGTGTAAGTCAAGTTTTGCGTAGTTGAGTTAAAGGAAACTTGCCCTTTTGTGCTAGTAGTGTTGACAGAAATGATGTTTTTCGTATCTCCAGCATCGGGATCAGTATCGTTACTGAGCAAGGTGGTATAGAGATTAGATGTCGTTGCGGATTCGGCAACGTTAACTATATCAGCTACGGCTGTAGGTGCTTGGTTCGCAGGTAGATTAAACCGAGCTAGGCTAGGGTCGTGGTCGCTATCCTGATCGGCAAACTCGGAGTTGATGTGAACGACATCATACCCATCCAGTTTGTTGAGCAAGCTATTACTCACCAAAATGTGGTCAAGGGTTTGAGCGTTGCCTTCAAAGTTGTAGGTATAACGCTCATTTTGAGGCAAAGTTTCAATTAAGGAAGTCAGTCCAGCGCTTTCTGCGGTGCTAACAGGGTTGGAAAACTCAAAGTCATTTAAATCACCCGCTACTACTATATTGGCATTGGGGTCGATCGCTAAAATATTCTGGACAAAGTTTTTTACCAACGTCGCTTGTTGCTGGCGCTGTACTTCACTGCTCAAGGTTGGGGGTTGATTTGGCCCGTATAGAGGTTGGTCGCCACCTTTAGAATTAAAGTGGTTGCCAATTACATAAACAGTTTTCCCGTTAAAAGTAAATTGCCCAACTAATGGTTTGCGACTGCTAGTAAAGGCTGAGTTAGTGGGGTCAATCAAACCAGGGCTAGCAGAAACCGTGGGAATACCTCCAACGTTGCTGACTGTGGTGCTGGAGGTAGAAGTACCACCGGGGGTATCTACAAAGCTGACACGATTGGGATTAAATAAGAAGCCGACGCGGATATTTCCACCAGGTTCGCCGCCGTTGGTATCATCTACCGGGTTAATTTGACGATATTGATATGTGGGGCCACCAGCAGCAGTAATTGCATCAATTAATGTTTGGAAGGTAACGCTGGCATCAACTACGCTATCATTCGTCGGCCCGTTATTGTCTTGAATTTCTTCCAGAGAGATGATATCTGGCGATCGCAGGTTATTGACAATGCGGCTGGCAAGGTTGTTAAATTTGGTGGCACCATCACCGATATCAAGATTTTCGACGTTGAAGGTAGCAACTGTCAGTTGGTTAGTGGTGGGAGTTAAATTAGTGACTTCCTTTGTTAGCGTGTTTGAAGTCACTGTAACCGAGGTGGGTAGAACTTCGTAGTTGCTAAAACTATAATCAACCACACCCTTAATCGTGGCGAAAGTTGCACCGACGTTAACCTGCGGTGAGTTACCAGAGGTGAACAGGGTATCATCGATTTGAATCCGCTCTGGATTAAAATCGTTAGGGCTAACGGCGATACCACCGCGGGCTGTGCGTCCGGTAGCATTAGCGCCATTGTCCGCCAGCAACCAAATCTCCCCAAAAGAATTAGTCGGGCTAACTGCGACAGGATTATTTACCTGTACTAGCATTCCTTCCAAGCTTTCGTAGAAATCAATGCCATCTTGGGCAGGATCGAAGGTGGTCGTTCCAGTTTCGATATTACCGTTAGTGTCATTATCAATTACCGAGGTTGGAATAGTTCTGCCGCCATTACCCAAAATCGTCGCAGTTGGTAAAGCATTGCCACTGGAGAGTTTGAGAATTGTGGGGCTAATAATTTCTGTGGTGGTCAAGTTGTTAGCACCAGTAGCGCCACCAGGACGGAATTCGCTCACCGTACCGCCAACAAGTACTGAGTCTCCTATTTGGACAGTTGGGGCTGATGAGGTGAAAACAAAAATCCCTTCGGAGGTGCGATCGTCGCTGTCCGGGTTAGGATCTTGTAAATAGAAGCCATTAGATTTGATGACTGTAACAATTCCTGGTACATCACCTACTTTTTGCCCGTTTAACCCAGAGATGTGAGATGCGCCCTGGATGTCGTGAATCCGAGGAGTGAGGACTACAGCGCCCAGTGTAATACTATCGGTGCGGAATTTTTTGAAATTGTTCTCTGATAAATCTTTAGCTGCTGTGCCGTCGTTGTATAGAACGCTGTTGCCATCATCGCTGACGAATTGAATTTGAGAGGTATTTGTCAAATTATCAGGGATGGTAATAATTCCTTCCGGGTTGAAGCTAGCAGGGAATGTAGCCGCCCGTAATTGCGGTTGGCTATTGGGATTGCCATCCCAAGTGTAGAGGCGGAAATCGTTGGGGGCTGTTCCTGCGTCTCCTGCTGGCCCGGCAATAATCGCGTATTGGTTATTAGCATTTTTGCGAATTTCCCGAATACCCCGACCGCCTAAATCTAATTCGATGGGAGCGCCAAATTGTGCCGAGCCTTGTGTACCACCACTAGCTGATATCAGGCTGGCGAAGTTGGTAACGGGGACAATGAGCGCGTTAGCTCTTCCAGAGGGGGGAACTTGGGGAGCGCGGAAGGCAATATAAGCTGTGGTGTTGTCGGGGGCAATTTCCAACCCTTCGATATTGTATCCATCTGATTGCTTTGACCCGACATTAGTTGCAGCACTAGCAGCCAAGCCGTAGTAATTTGCTCCTTTGCCGTGACCGTTGGTGACATCCCAGTTGATGATGTCTTCTTTTAAAAAGTTGTAGCGACCCACATAGCTGAGTGTGGTGGATGCTCCTGTACCAGTAATATCCGTGGCAAAAATGCGATCGCGGTTAGGACGATTTTTCCCATCATCGCTATTGCTTTGTGACCCCAACCAGAAAATGCGATTACCTACCTTGGTTGAAGCTTCGAGATCCACTTCTCTTAACGCGCCAGAACCGTCAGTCTGTGTCAGTCCTAGAGAGTTTGTAAAGTCAAAACCAGTTACAGGCAGTCCCGACTTGCTGGAATCGTAAAGGCGCAAAACTTGATTTTCATCATCCGCTTCTAAAAAAAATGTCCCACCCACAGGAATGGCTGTAGAAGCATCGCTTGTACCCGTTAAAAATTGAGTTGTAGCAGTACCATTATTCGCCGATGCTGCATAAGCGATCGCATAATTAGCAGTACTACCACCATCACTAACTGTTACTGTAATATTGGCAGTACCAACGCCTACAGGATTAATTTTCAGATTACGGTTGCTGCCAGTGCCAGTTAGTGTAAGATTGCCGTCAGGAACCACAGCCCCATTACTGCTAGTGACTGTTACAGTCAAATTTTCTACAGGAGTATCAGAATCGGCGATGGTAAAGTTTACGCCCAGTGTCTTTGCCGGATCGTTAGCATTGCCAATGGTGCCGCTAATTGCCCCTGTTCCTGTAGTAGCTAAAGCACCGTTAGCATCTAAAAGGTCTGTGGTGCTAGCTGTATCTAGTTGAATAGTTGGTGTTTGTCCCACCACTACATTGTTAACTGTAGTTGCGATCGCAGCAGCACTATTGTTAGTTTCGTCGCTCTCAGCAATGGTGTTGTTCGGATCTACAATTGCCGTACCACTGGCGAGAGTGCCAGCAGAATTAGGGGTGACGCTAACAGTCAAGGTAGCAGTACTACCAGCATTTATGCTGCCACCAGAAAAGGTGACGACACCACCAGATTGGCTAGCAGTAAAGCCGTTGGCAACAGTTGTACCGTTAAAGATTATCCCACTGGGCAAAGTATATTCTACTGAAATGCCGTTGGCATTGGCAGTACCACTGTTACTGACAGTGAGAGTGTAGGTCAGGGGGTTGCCAACAATTACCGGATCGGGGGAATCTGCTTGGCTGATGGTGAGGTCTGGTTGAGAACCTGCACCGCCAGAAACAGTAATGCTACCAGTTGGTAAAGTAGTTGCACCAGCAAACGTCCAGTTAGCGGCATTGTTAATTGCTGCTAACCACTCAGCTTTTGTACCGCTGCTAAGTGTATTGAGATTGAATGCGGCGGAAGTTGCCGAGTTGTTAAACAGAACTGCTGTATTACCAGCCTGAGATAAACCTGGGGCTACATTACCAGTATTTGATGAGGTGGCATCTTCAAATGCACCAGTGTAGTCAATTTGAGAAATGGCTGTAAAACCCGATAATAAAGGGCTTGTACCTGTAGATTGCAAAGCAATGATTTGGTCGCCGTTAGTTAAGCCTGTACCTTGGGAAAGAGATAGATCCGCATAATTACCCGATGCGGGCGGCGCAACTGACCCCGATTTAGCCCAAGTGAAATTAGGTGAAGATGTGTCAATGCTGCGAATAACAGTACCCGCAGGAATATCAATATTAGCAGTAAATTTAATTACATTCTCATTACCATCAGCATCAGTGTTAGATACGCCTCGAAAACCTGAACCAGTCCAGCCATTATCAGTGAAGTAAATAACTGTACCTGAGCCAATAGCAGCCAAGTTAACGAAAGAGAAGGAGTCAGGGCTACCATTATTAATGTAACCAACGATCGCTATATCGCCAGGAGTAAAAATTGTTGATGTCATAAATAGTGCGTGTTTAGTGAGAAATTTTTGTGCGGTCAATCTAACTTGGAGTGCCTCATTGTGGAGACATCTGTATTGGTGCGATTCCTAAATAATTAAAGTTAGATAGATGTAGATTTCATTAGTCAAAATCTGGCAGCGCCAATACTTGAGAATGTAAATGCCATTGTTATTTGTGAGTAAAAAATGCTTGGTGCCAAGATGAACTTTGCAGTCGGGGGATAGGCTGCGCTGATGGCTTGAGCGATCTGGCGATCGCTGTCAGAAAATTGAGTATGTAGCGTAAAATAACTACATTACTTACTAGTATTAATTCTTATTTAGCAAACTCAATTTATCTCAGTAATATTAAGAAACAGCTAGGAAAAGGTTAAAAAAACAAATATTTGGCATGGAGTTGCACTCAGCTAAATAAGCTGTTGTTTTGGGTGCATCCAATTTGTAGGGGCGCACAGCTTGGGCATAGAGATGAAAAGTGCTGACCCGCATTTCTCACAAGTTTGAAATGCAGAGGGGCA
>NZ_NOLK01000265.1:0-6039 GCF_002245985.1 Nostoc sp. 'Peltigera membranacea cyanobiont' 232 | reverse complement strand
TAAGAGTGTTCCAAAAAATAAATGATCCAAAACCCGTCGTTGCGAGCGAAGCGAAGCAATCCCAAGGGCTGCGATTGCTTCGCTTCGCTCGCAACGACAATTGGGCATTTTCTTTCTTGGAGTACTCTAACTAATTTTCCTCAAAAATTACGAATTACGAATTATTTTGTCGATCGCTGTCGCTAAATCTCCTGGATCTACGGGTTTAGGTAGGTGTTTTTGAAATCCTGCTGCCATTGCTTGGTTGTAGTTAATTTCTCCAGCATAAGCTGTCAGTGCGATCGCGGGAATTTGCCCGCCTTGCTCTGGTGGTAATTTTCTCACCTCGCGCAGCAGCATATAGCCATCCATTAAGGGCATTCCAATATCGCTTAATAGGATATCTGGCTTTGATTGCACTAATGTTTCTAGGGCTTCGGCTGCTGATTCAACTGCGGTTACAGTCGCGCCATATTGTTCTAGTGCAAAGCTAAAAAATTCTCGCACATCAGCTTGATCGTCTACAAGCAGGATTTGCACTCCCAAAAGCAATGTGTCGTCAGTACTGAGTTCTGCTTGAGAAGCCTCACCACTACTGACTCGCAACTCAGAATTTTTCAACAAAGGTAGTCTAACTGAAAAAGTAGCCCCTTGCCCTTCTCCCAAACTCTCTGCCTGAACTGTACCACCGTGAAGTTCTACTAGATGGCGCACAATTGCCAGTCCTAATCCCAATCCGCCAAATACTCTGGTTGTCTTAGCATCTGCTTGCCGGAAGTAATCAAAGACGTAGGGCAAAAATTCCGGGTTGATTCCTTTACCTGTATCAATTACCCGGATTTGAGCATCTAACCCAACTTGCTCTAGACGCACTTCTACAAGTCCTTCTGTGGGTGTGAATTTAACGGCATTGGAGAGGAGATTCCACATTACTTGTTGCAAGCGATCGCTATCGCCGAGAACTTTGCCGATATCATTACTTAACACCGTTTTAATTTCAATTGATTTGGCTTCTGCTGCTAAACGCACCGTTTCTAGTGCAGATGCGATCGCTACTTTCAAATCCACTGCATAGAGATTTAACCTCACCTTACCTTGTAAAATCCGCGAAACATCAAGTAAATCTCCAATCAATTGCGTTTGTAATTTGGCATTCCGCTCGATTGTTTCCAAAGCCCGGATTTTAGTGGGTTCGTCGAACTTGCGGGTTCTAAGTAACTTTGCCCACCCTAAAATTGGATTCAAGGGAGTTCGCAGTTCATGGGAAAGGACAGCGAGAAATTCATCTTTAATGCGGTTGGCTGTCTCGGCTTGGGCCCTAGCAGTCTTTTCAGCTTCGTAAAGTTGAGCGCGGACGATGGCTTGGGCACACTGCTGTCCCAATGTCAACATAAATCCCCGGTCTTCTTCGTTAAATATTTGTCCAGTGGTAAAGCTTAATCCCAGTGCCCCAATTACTTTACCTTCTGCTACCAAGGGAATGGAAGCCCAGGCATTATTCTCCATAACAGTCACAACATCTGCTAAGTCGGGATATCTAGCAATCATGGCTGCTAAATTTTCTAAAAAAATCGGCTGCCCAGTTCTGACTGTTTCTGCTATTTGGTTAGGTGCTGTGATGGGAAAAGTTGTCCAAGTATTTATGAGCGTTTGGGGATAGCCAATTGCTTGGACAACTTTTAGGGCACTATTTCCCTCAGTGAGTAAGACAACGGAACCACCAGTAGCTTCCAAGGCGGCAATGCCTTGGTTCACTACTACATTGGCTACCTGTTGGGGAGTTAAGGCTTCCGAGAAGGCAGCAGTTATTCTTTGTAAAAGGATGGTGCGATTGACAGACCTTTCAGCAACTTGTTTTGCTTGTTGAGTTTCTTGGTAAAGTCTGGCGTTATCGATGGCTATGGCCGCCCGACGAGCAATATCTTCTGCTAAGGCCAAGTCTGTTTGTTGGTAATAACGACCTGACTCGGCGGTGAAAAAAGAGATTGCTCCAAATAATTGCCCACGGGAACGAACTGGAATCACCATCAGAGAACAAATACCCAGACTTTGCAGTAATTCCAGATGTTCGTTGTCTTCAGACATCTGTAAAAGATGAGAGTCAGATAATTCGGGATAAAAGATAGATATTCTTAGCCTTAGCTGCCGTACAAGCTGTTTGGCTCTGGTTTGGGGTCGATAACGCTGGCGGATTTCTTCTAAAATACTTAGTTTGGTGGGATCGGCAATTGCGATCGCAATTTGTTTACTTGACCAATCTTCCTGGAAGACATCTACAATACACCAATCAGCCAAGGTAGGAACTGCTAGATTAGCCACACTTTCCAAGGCGATTTCATAATCCAATGAGGCGGCTAATAAAGTGCTGGCTTCAACTAAAAACTGTTGTGTTGTTTCAACTCGTTTGCGTTCGCTAATATCCTCAATAATGCCTAATGCATACTTTGGTTGTCCGTTGGTATCCCAAACTGCTGACGAAGTTAAGTTTACCCAAACTATAGAACCATCTTTGCGAATATAGCGCTTCTCTAGGGAATAACCACTAATCTCTTCTGCCAAAACTCGCAGAGCATTTTCCCCATCAGCTGCTAAGTCGTCAGGGTGGGTAATTTCTTGGAAGTTCATTTGCATTAACTCTTCATGGCTATACCCAGTAATCTCACAGAAGGCAGGATTTACCTGAATAAATCGCCCATCTAACGCTACCATAGTAATACCCACAGTTGCTTGGTTGAACATTGCCCGAAACCTTTCTTCGCTTTCCCGCAACGCTACTTCTGTTTGCTTTGCTAATGTCACATCTGCCAAAATAATTCCAATTCCTACCGTTTCTTCACCCATTGCGTTATTGACTGGGTAATAGTTACCGAGCCAGTAGCCGTAACGTCTAGGTTGTTCCCTTGTATCACCACTGATTTCTACATTCAGCAGGGGTTCTCCTGTATCCAAAACGTGCTGTAACTGTGGCTCCAACTCAGCCGCCATTGCTGGCAATACTTCGCCAAATTTGTGTCCTAGATGTTCGTCTATGGTCAAACCGTTGATGTCAGCAAAAACTTGATTAATTCGGATATATCGCAGTTCCCGATCTAAAAAGCATACAGCAACAGGAGCGGCTTCTAGTAGCGCATCTAGAAGAGATAGAGATTCGGCGTAATGAATTAAAGCCTGGTGGATGTCTCGATAAAGTCGGGCATTTTCCACTGCTAAGGCTGCACGATGGCTAATATCTGTTGCTAAAGTTAAGTCAGTGCGATCGTAGCGACGATTTGATTCTGCGGTGATAAAGGTGATAGTGCCGAGTACTTGTTGGTGCGCTATTAACGGCACAATCATCACAGACTTCATCCCCAATTGGCGAAGAAGTTCTAAGTGTTCGTGATTCTGGCTAGTGGCCACCAATAGCGAGTCAGATACTTCTGAAATTAATTCGCTTTGCCTGGTTTGCAGTACTGTAGTAATCGCACTTGCACTCTTGTAATCTGGCACATACTCTTGAAGTTTAGCCGCCAACTCTGCTTTGGATGGGTCTGTATGGGCAATGGGTAGGCGGCGAATGGAACCATCTTCATTTAAAATGTCAACGCTACACCAATCAGCTAGCTTCGGAACTGATATTTTGGCAATTTGTTCTAAGGTTTCTTCATAATCTAGCGAAGTAGAGAGGACGCTACTAATTTGGGCGATATAGCGCAGTCTTTCTTCAGCCTGCTTGCGCTCTGTAATATTCACAGCCGCACAAGTAATACCATGAATACTATTGTCTGGATCTTTCAGTGGTTCAACCAGCAAATCATAGTAACGATCTTCTCCACAAGTTGTTACATAAACCTCTTCACGGGTTGAAACACCAGTCTCTATTACCTTCAGCTTAATTGCCTTCAATTGCTCTGCTACTACGGCTGAAAACAATTCATCATCAGATTTACCTAACATTTCCTCAGCAGTATTTAGACCTTGAGGATTATGAATCCACTGATATCGCAAATCTCGATCCTGTTGAAAGACTATGATATCCGAACTGCTTAACGCTAATCGAAATCGCTCCTCACTAACTCTTAGCTGTTGTAGATTTCCATCAGCCCGTCTTTTAGCAGTCTTTAATGCCTCACATCCGATACTAGAGAGCAATCCTTGTAATGCAAATAACCCAATTCGCACAGAATTAGATAGGTCAAAACTCAGCTCATAAGCTGGCGGGAGAAAAAAGTAATTGCTGACTAGCGCAGACAAGGAGGTTGCCAATAGCCCTGATTTCAAACCGCCATACCAAGCACTCACCATTACAGCGCTAAAAAACAGCAGGAAAGGAGTTCTACTCATGCTTAACCAGGGGTCTAGTATCAGCATTAGTACTAATGCAACTGCGATAATTAATACAGTGACACTATAACGTAGTAAGTGAGAAGAATGAATATGAGACATGAAAATGTTTTGGAACAACCAATACTTATTGCAAAGGCTCTATACAGCCTAAGCTAGTGTGCAAATTTTAGTAATTTATCTCCAGATAGATTTTTACTTATTGAAAAAACTCCTTTTGTTAGAAGTTAATTACTCGATAATATAGTATTGAGAATAAATAATTTACCACTAATATTCTATATTTATATCCATAACGTTGGTTTGCCAATCTATATAAATAATAAGTAGGGCGGTGTAATTAAAGATAACTAGCTATGGCTGTCATTTGTCCTTTGTCATTTCTCATTAGTAAGGGTTTCAAGCCTATTTACGTTTCGTAAGATAGTTTAGTTTATTCCCATCGACTTACTTACTCAATTCCAAAATCTGAAATTTCAAAGTATTTTATCTTACTTTTGCTGGCACACAACGCCCAGTTAGTTAGTTCGCCATCAACAAAACTATATTCAATTAATCCCCCACCCTAGTGTCATCTATTAACATTAAATTAGCTGTAATTAACATCTTTCAGGACTGCTACCAATTTTTCAATATGTGCTACTTCATGAGTTGCCATCACAGATATTCTGATCCGACTAGTGGGCACTGTGGGGGGACGAATTGCTGGGGCAAAAATGCCAGCATCTCTTAGCTGTTTTCCAGCTTTGAGGGCATCTGTGGCATTAGGCAATTGAAAACATAATATAGGTGATTCTGAAGGCAGCAATTTTAAGTTAGGTAAGTGTTGCAGCAAAGTTTTCAAGTAATGTATATTCCCCCACAATTGGGCACGATGTTGCGGTTCTTGTTGCACTATCTTAATTGCTGCTAAGGCCGCTGCTGTATCAGCAGGTGAAAGCCCAGTAGTATAAATCCAACTAGGTGCGCGGTTCCGCAAAAAGTCAATTAGGGCGCTACTTCCGGCTACGTATCCGCCTAAACTACCCAAAGCTTTACTCAAAGTACCAATTTGAATTAATTGCTTTCCTGTACACCCAAAATGCTCTACACACCCAGCGCCAGTTTTTCCTAGTACCCCAGTGGCATGAGCTTCATCGACTAGCAGCATACAGCTAAACTCATCAGCGATATCCAATAGTGCGGGCAACGGACATAAATCGCCGTCCATGCTGAAAACGGTATCAGTAAGAATTAAACAGCGTCGGTAATTTTGTCGCTGTTGACTCAACTGAGTTTTTAGTACTTCAACATCACAGTGCGGATATTCCACAACTACTGCACCGCTAAGAATCGCTCCATTTTTCAGGCTGGAATGATTGTACTGGTCAGATAAGATTAAATCGCGCTTGCCCACAAGGGCGGTAATTGCACCCAAATTTGCTAGATACCCGGAACTAAATACCAAGGCATCTTCTGTTTGTTTGGTAGATGCGATCGCCTCTTCTAACTCCCTGTGTAATTCTCGATGCCCACTGAGTAATCTAGAACCAGTACTACCAGTGCCAAATTCAGCGATCGCAGCAATTGCGGCTGTCATCAACCGCTCATCCCCAGCCAATCCCAAATAGTCATTACTGGCAAAATTAATTACCTCTTGCCCAGCTAAAACCACCGTTGCACCCGGACGACCAGTGATAGGTTGTACCGAACGATACCAGTCTGCCCGATGAATTGTTGCTAAGGACTGTTCTAGCC
>NZ_NOLK01000264.1:0-6079 GCF_002245985.1 Nostoc sp. 'Peltigera membranacea cyanobiont' 232 | reverse complement strand
CATCCAAGCAAGGAGGGCTTAACCCGCATTTCTCACAAGCTTGAAATGCAGAAATGCAGAGGGGCAGAGGGGCAGAGGGGAAAGAACTTGTACAATAACTCTCCTTTGCTCCCCTGCTCCCCTGCTCAAGAGTACAAGGTTTTGAGAGATGTGGTGAGAAATCCGGGTTAAATATGTTCTTGTTGGGTGCGTAAGCTGTTAATTGTAGCGGTTAAAACTAAGACAATTGCTAAAATCAACGCTGCATTTCTGAGTATAGGGTTATTCCAGTGCTTGAGTGCGATCGCTACCAATGCCCAAAGGATTACTCCTGTATAAGCCATGTCTCGACGCTGAATAAAAATAACTGCTGCAACTGCTGTTGCCATCGATAACATAATCAGAGTCCAGATCGCAGGAGAAATTCCCCAACCGTTCCATCCCTGAAAATACAAGGTACATGCTATGTTAACAATGGTTGCCACACTAATCCAGCCTAGATAAATGCCGATGGGAAAGTGAATACACCATTTCATCAGCCGGGTTACACGCTTTTTGCCAATTTCTAACTGCACATAAATACCAATCAGGGGCAATAGAATCAAGAGCATTGCAATTACAGAAAGAGCAAAAAGCCTAGACAAGAACAGATACACCCAGACACTTTGAGCAACACAGGCGATCGCTAACAGATAACCTGTCTTACGTAAATCAGGCTCATGTCGTTGGTTAGGTAGGGCTTGATATACCCCAAAAGCAAACAACCCAAGGTAAATCAGTCCCCAAATAGCAAGTCAATTTTTTTAACGAATCACCAAGAACGCCTTCGCGCAGCGTCTCGTAGAGGAGAACGCACAGAGAACAGAGAAATGCTTACCCAAGGGTATTGGCATATAAGTTGGATGCACTAGGCTAACCGAAAACTTACGCCAAAAATAGCCCAAACCTTATATAGAACTAGTAGTCTGTCAATAAATAATTGATGGATAAATTTCCTGTAGAGACGGCGATTTATCGCGTCTTTCTAACCGTCAAAACAAATTTGACAGACCACTAGTATTTGATTTTTGAAATCTTACGTAGGGTGCGTTACACTACGCTAACGCACCCTACAAATACTTATATTTTTTCAAAAATCAAATACGATTCCTATAGAACTTAAGCACTGTACAAATTAATCATGGTGTGAATTTACGAGAATAGGTTGTTTCAGGCTCAACGCACTTGTATTCTGAACCAACGCACTTGTATTCTGAACCAACAGACTTGTATTCTGAACCAATCGTTATGCACATAATAGCCAAATTGGACAGTGCGTAAATCCTACTTTATTTTTCGGTAGGGGTAATTCATGAATTGCCCCTACTACCTGTGGTTTGGCGTAAGTCCTAGAACAAATTAAGCCACAATGCTAGGCGAGAAAACAAAGTCATTTACAGTCAGGCTAGTTGAGGTAATTCCTTGCAATAAAACCAACTCTGTATTTCCGGTTTTAACTAGAGTGTCACTACCCTGTTGCAATAGTGCGATCGCACTAAACTGAGTTACGCCAATACCGCCAAGTCCGATTTTGTCAATCCCGATTGTAAAGTCAGTAATGATGTTCTTGCTAGCTGGCAAACTGGCGTTAGCAATCCAGAATTGATCTGCACCAGTACCACCACTCAGACGATTACTGCCCTGTTGACCAGCAAATAGCACATCATCACCATCGCCACCAAATAGCGAATCATTGACATTAGAGAAGAGTTTATCATCACCGGAACCACCATACAGACGGTTATTGCTGCCGTTACTGGTGAGAGTGTCGTTACCTGAACCACCGAATAATGATTGGCGAGAACCTTCAATTATTGTGAGAGTATCATTACCTTCCGCCCCAAACAAATTATTAACACCATTGGCTTCCACTACAGTAATAACATCATCACCATTGCCACCATCAGCACTGGTATTTTCCGCCGCGCCATTTTGACCAATAAATATTTGATCGTTACCGTCATTCCCTGATACTGAAGATTCACTCCCTGCAAGCACTATGTCATCACCATTTCCAGCCAGAATTGTGTTATTTTTAGTGCCTTCTACAAAGTCTGCTCCGTCACCTGCACTAAAGAATTGTCCTGGCTCAAGATTGACAGTATCGCTGTTGCTAGAACCAAAGCCATTAGGGAAAGTAGGCTGTGCAGTTGTCAGATTATTGGGTAGTTCGAGAATGCCGAGTTTCTCCGCAGGTGTATTACCTGTAATGTTGAAGTCGTTGTCGTTAATCAAGGCTAGGGTATTAGGTGCTACCAGTGCCAAACCTTCTAATTTTTCTACCCCGGTGTAACCCAACTGAGCAGCATTAGCAATCAAACTCTTGGTGACAGGAGTAATATTGGCAGCAGCTAACTCAGCAGAGGTCAATTGTTCAATGGTTTTACCATCTGGCAAGGTAAAGTTAGCAGGGTTGTTGATGTTGGTCGCCCCAGCTAAATCAATTTGGTAAATTAGTTTATTGCTAGCAGATGTACCATTGTCATCTCGCTCAACTACTGCAAATTTGCCGTTACCCAAGGAAACTGCATCGCCAATTTTATCGGTTCCTGGTAAACCTTGCAGAAGATATAAATACTCTCCTGTTACCTGCTTGGTGACAATATCAAACTCTAGAATTCGCAGGTTTAGAGAAGCTTTGGAAGTTGCATCATTGGCAACATCGGGATTATCGATCGCACTCTGAATAAAGGCATATAATTTATTACCTTGAAGTGCTACAGCTTCAAATCCCCGGTTATTACGGCGTTGGGCATAAACTGCTGGCAATACCTCTGTACCAAAAGTTCCGCCGGGTTCGTCTGGGTTGGGTGCGGTGGCAGTTCCTTGAGGGATAAAGCGATCGCTCAGTTTACCATTAACATCAAAGTGGTAAATTGCGGGACGGTATTCATCTACCATCCAGTAGTCTCCATTTTCCGCTATTACAATCCCTTCTAAGTCAGCACCCAAAGGATCGTTAGCTAAAACATTATTATCTAAGTCAACGGCAATTTCATCAGTATAAGCAGTACCATTTGCCCCAGCTTGCAAATTAGGCAATCCCGTTAATGGAGTTGTACCATCTTGGCGGAATAGTCCAGTTCTCTTGGTAATGCTAATTTCGCCTGTGGTGCGGTTGAGTTCAAAGCTAACTATTTCTGGCTGAAAGCCGGGTAATAAAAATGGTCTTTTGACACCATCAGGTTCTCCATTAGGGCCGCGGTCTGTGTTAGTGACAAATTTTAAGTTGCCATTTGCTGCAAACCCTTGGAAATACAATCCAGAAAAACCACCTAAGAAAATATCTTGACCTTTAGAAGTTGTTCCTAGCTTGGGTAGGTCTTCAAATTCATAAATTGTCAGCTTGGGTTGAGCAACAGGATTGCGGGGATCGTAACTTGTGGTGTCAATATTTAGAGAATTGGGCAAGGCATTGGCAATATTTTCCCAAGGCACTAACTTAAAGTTAGAACTGACGTTTTCACCATCAATTGTCTTAGCCGGTTCATTGGAGCCATCTTGAGTGACAAATAAACCAAATGGGAAGTTAGGCCCCAGTGGTACGTTAATCACATCTGCACCATCTGACTCTTGCACGCTATCAATTGACCCATTATTACCAACGGCAAAGTTGCCCACATATTCGTTGTTACCTTCACGGGTGTAGGCAACAAAGGTACTATCGCCTTGGCTGGATGCTAACAGATAACCTGTGCCGTTTTTGCCGTAGTATATGGTTAACCCTTCGGCATCATCGGTGAGGTGAGAACCGCCTTCAAAACGAACGCGATCGATTAGCTTACCTGTTGTGCCCCCGTCTGGTTCTGCGTCGAATTTCCAGATACCTACATCCTCTTGGGCTATGTAGAGAAAGCCGGTTTCTTGGTCAACTACCATACCCTCTGTTTGGGGAGAACGGTCTGCTGCTGTGGGTGAGGGGATGGTAAATTCCCGCACCAGTTGCGCTCCAATTTGGCCATTACCTTTGTCAATTAGTTTGAATTGAGCTATGTCTCCAGTTTGGCGGCGACTAGTGAAGACATAGTAATCATTAGTTACAGGGCTACGGTATAAGGTAACTCCGTAAGAACTGCGAGTTGATGCGGAATAGGGAGGTTCAAAAGGTGAGGTTTGGAAGATTGTGCCAATATTGCTATCAGTGATATCTTCCAGGTAGTTATCATCTGCGCCAGGATTGGGATTAATTTTGAAGATTGCTAGTTTATCATTTTGGCGATCGCTAGCTACGGCAATATCAATAGATTGATTGCCTAATTTAAAACCGTATTGCAAATCAATATTGTTGTAGCGAATACCACCAGGATTAACCGTCTGCAACAAATTACCAGACAAATCATAAACCCGCAATCCGGCATTTTTCACTGAAGTTAGGACTAAACTATCAGCAGCATTTGTGGCATTAACATAAATGGCAGGGTCATCAGCGTCGGCATTTTGATCTACAGCAGGTAGTGCTGGTTCTTCATCGTCAAATAAACTAGGACGAGTTTCTACCGTAGGTGCAGCAGTGGGAACCAAGTCTGCACCCAAGGTGAGGATTTGGGTATATTGACTGCCACTAAAGTTGTTATCACTCACCAGCACAATTGATTGACGACCATCTGCTAGTTTAGGGCCGAAGGCAAGACCTTCTATATTATCTACCCCTGTAATCGGGTGATTTGCATCAGTAGGCAGATTCAGGTCAGTGAAATTCAACAGTAAGCGCTTTTGGGCGGGTTTAATCGCTGCTAGTTGTTCAGCACTCAAATTATTGAGAGAATTGTAGAAACTAATGTCAGTTGCACCTTGCAAAGAAACTTCGTAGATTTTGATGGTGTTGCCTACACCTTGGGCAAATGAGCGTTCTAGGGCGAGGAAAGTACCACGATTATCTATTGCCAATAAATCCGCCAAACCATTGTCAGCAGAGCCTGTGCTTGGGTTGGGTGCTTCGGGAATTGCATCGGTGATGTAGAGGTATTCTTTTTCTGGTTGTCCAGTAACTAGATTGAATTGCAGAATTCGGGAAGGACTACCACTGGTCAGCGAAGCCTTTAATCCATCTTGGGAGAGCGCGTTTTCAGTGGCGGTGAATAAGGTTTTTTGGTCGGGTGTAATGGTGAGGCTTTCAAATGCTAAGTTATTGTATACGCCTGATGTCTGCGTATCTCCGGCATCTACAATACCATCGCCGTTAGTATCTTCAACTACTGGCAGGAATTTGCTGGGGATAGGTAGCTTACGCACTTCTTGCCCTGTAGCTAAGGAAAACTCTTTAATGAAAGGATTGCTAACCCGACCAGCAGTAGGATTAACTTCGCCTTCAGAAGAGATGAAAACAGTACCATTGTTGGTAAAAGCAATGCCTTCAGGGTCGAGGCTGTTTAGTGCAAAAAAGTTGCCGTTGATATCTTTTAGGGTGGTGACATTGGTAAAAGTCACCCCGGAATCGGTAGCAGTGAAAGTATAAAAACGGGCAGGGGCAACTTGAGAGCGATCGTCTGAGATAGCATAGTAGCGGTTGTTCTCTGCATCATAAGTAACACCAGACAATCCACCTAATGGAGTTTCTACTCCATTTACAGTTCCCGCAGCACCAGCAGGAATAAAGCCAGTAGCAAAGGTAGTCTGTCTTTCAAAGCCTACATTAGGAATGGTATTACCTGGTTGAGTCGGCCTAGTTTGCACATCTGCGAACACCAAGCGATAGTCCAAGGAAGTATTGAACTGAGAAAAGCGAATTGTGTTTGTAGTGACCATAAGTTTAGGAAGTTGATTCAAGATATTAGAGTGTTTGGAAAATTTGACTTATGGAGGAGTTAGGAACCGCAGAGGAAACCGAGAAATGAGAGTTTAAGAGATATTTTTTCTTGCAAAGCCCTTATTACAAACTCTTTCTCTGCACCGAATGGCACTAAGTTAAGCTGAAGGGTAAGCGGCGTAAGGATTGCAGAGGTGCAGAGAAGAATGGCACGCTTGATAAGGGAAAATCGTTGAGGCCGCAGGGGTGCAGAGGAGCGGAGGAGCAGGGGAGAAAGAAGAAATTTTAGGCATTGCGTTCAGATATTTAGAAATT
>NZ_NOLK01000263.1:0-6104 GCF_002245985.1 Nostoc sp. 'Peltigera membranacea cyanobiont' 232 | reverse complement strand
AAAATAAGCGTCATTATTTAAATTACTACAAAAGGGGAATGAAGTGGCTGCCTACGGCAGCCACTTCATTCCCCTTTAAAATGATTATCATTATTGTTAATGGAATAGTTTATTTTCTGGAAGTCCCCGATTACTTGAACACCTACAGAAATTATGAATGCAAGGTAAAAAAACGGGTTGAACAGTGCAAACGGCACATTTAGCCAATTCCAAGTCGGCTCAAACCAGGGTAAAACAGGGGGGCCAGTAAAGATTAATTGCCAAGTTGAATCAGCACTAATTACAGAACCACCAATAAATAAAATCCCACCTACCAAGGCACGACCCGCGCCACCGTTAGCAACAAACTGATTGACAATCGCGGCGGCTGCTCTAATGGGTAAGCCGACAATCATCACAACAGCCTTGGCACAAAAATCGATGATTTCACCAAGCGTTCGCTTCTTACCCTTGGGTTTACCATCAGTGTTACCAGTGCTATTACTTTCTGCACTTGATGAACCTAACGCCATTACTTCCTCCTTACTGGTTTGATATTTTGAACGCTTTCACAAATCCCTTTGGCTTTGTGCTTCCACTTCCAAATTCCTTCTTCAATTCGCCCAATACACTTACCCGTTGCGTCAAAAACATCAACAATCTCATCATTTTGATAAAGGGTTGGGTCTGGTCTGGGATTGCGTTTACTACTGTCAAAATAATTCGTAATCCTCAGTTTTCGAGTTGTGGGCATGACTCCCGCCTCATATAAGGCATCGCTGGTCTTAGCCCGTTCTTCTATGCGAGTTCGCTCTAATCCTTCGGTGGCTTTTAATCTTTCGGCTTCTGCATAAGCCCCCAACTTGGGAATCAAGGGGATAATTACAGGCAAGAAGCAGACCCCGACACCAGCCAAAGCTAGATACAATTGCTTCTTGTACATCTCACTGCACCATTGCGCTGATTAGTGCAAACTTCTCCCATTGCTTTAACTCATGCAGTCGTTTCAATACTGACTCCGCTTCGTTGCTAGGAGCGATAGAAGATTCAGACTCTAACCATGCTTCATGGGCTACACGTGCAATTAACCAGAGCGTGTCTGATTCGCTCATCTTTTCTAATCCTTCGCCCCATGTCTCACACATATCTTTAATGAGTGCATTGTCGTGAGAGAGAGAGTAATATCCTACAGGGTGCGCCATTTTGATATCCTTAATGTGTGTATCGATTGAATGCCTGATGCTGGTTTGTGCAAACGCTTTTCTTGACCGGGCAAGCGTTTGCACAATTATTCTTCATCAGAACTGTTAGCGAGTTGTACTTTTTCAATGCCATCTAAAACTTCAGATATTGATTGAATGGCATCATTCAAAACCAAGTCATTTGATGTAGTAAAATGCTCTGATGTTTGCAGTCTCCTATATTCGGGAGTAGCTTGAATAAACCTTAAAGTTTGCTCAACACCAGCCAGAACAATTACTATTTCTTCTGTGCTAACAATACTGTTCATCATATTATTCACCTCTTATCGCCTCCAAATCTCCTAAATTGATTTGATGATTGTTATTGACAGAGAACCTTTCCGAAACTACTTTTTCTAGAGCTTTTCTCAGCCAGTAAGCGGGGGTTGTCCCATCCATTTCTGCAAGCATTCTGATGGCTGGAGTCAAGTCTTGAGGGACATTGTAGTTAAGCCGCTTGGTTAACATCGGTCGTTTCTCCTAAGTAAAGTTTTTTCATTTCTGATAAAGCAACGGTTCCCGGATTTTCGGGAATCAACAAATTACTTTCTGGAATACAAGATTTGAGTAATCTTTCTTTAATCAACATCTGCACAGGCGCGATCGCAAACGCACCGCCACACAAAGTTACTTTGCTGCGTCTAGCTTTCACGGATACATCATCTAGGGCATAAGCCAAGGGAGAATCTTTCATCCATGAATGAATCGCGTTTTCTAACTCACTCCCAATGTCTTCACCATCAGGTGCAATCGCACTTATGCCGTTATCGCCAATGGTTGCAGTTTCTAAAATCTCGCGCAGTTGGGAGGGGCGAATCATTTTAGAAGAATCGGTATTGCTCAATGCTCTGGAGAATTCCTTGATTAGTGTGGCGACACCACCGCCACCATTTGGACTACAAGTTACCCGTTTTGGTAATTTGCCGAGATTACTGTATTCGCTGATTGTGGCTGTACCATATCCAATATCAAAAGTATGGAACTGTTTATCGTCAAAGCGTTCGCTTGCCCAAAGTGACGCGCCATATCCCTCTGGAAATCCCAGAAAGCCAAGTTTTGAGAAGCACAGACGGTATCTAACACCATCTACCGCTATCCACTTGCATTGTTCAATGGCTTTTTTTAGTTCTAATGGGGAAGCTAGCGAGAGGGTTGATAAACGAATGTGCAAGGTTCTACGCTTGGCGCTTGTACCCGTGGACAACTCAAGCAGATTTGGCAGAGATGCGATTGCGCCTAGTGCAAGGATGGGGAAGTAGTCTACTTTGTGATTCTCGGAATCACTCATTGCTATATATTCCTTACCTTGCAGTCTGGCGGAGCTACCAACGACCCAATGCTCAGTAATATCTTTGTTGTTTTCATCTTTGCCTCGGCTTAGGCTGAAAGCTCCTAATTCTCCAAAGGGTACTGATGGCACACAACACACTAAAGATTCGGTCTTCATCACTGGTGTTGTGCCAGTTTCGTTATTAACGAAAGCCTGATATTTAATACTGGAGCGCCCAGCATCTAGCATCAAATGAATTACCTTTTTTGATGGCATTGATGCTTTCTCTGTTATAGTTTCAGGCTCGTTTATGTTGGGTGCGTTCGTGCTTATAAATGTTGGTTGTTTTTTAGGTCTTGACATATCGTTTTACCCTCAACTTTTTATCGTCACTGTCACAAGGAAAAGTAGTCGTTATCAACTAACGTTTCATGTTTCATGTTTCATGTTTCAGGCTCGTGTAAGTAGCGTTTCACGGTTGTTGTGAGGCTGAAACATTGATGCAACCGTTGAAACTGTTTCATGAAACATTTCTTTTCAACACTACTGAGTATTTTGGCTTGCGCTAGCCTGAGTCTGTGCCAGCATCGAGTTTTGCAAAATCTGGAGTAAAAGGAAGTTAACTACCTCTGCATGGTCATTAATGCCTAATTCCTGCGCTTTATTGCTAATAAATGGGTGTAGAGATTGCCTGATTGTTACTCGCATAAATTCTCCTCAAAATAAATTTGCAGGCTGAAGTCGCCAAGAATATGTGTATCTTGTCTGCCGTTGGCGTTTTTGCCTTGCTTATGAGTGCTATAGTAGATTATAGCTACTGAAGCTGTCAACTAAAATATTCAAGCTTCAACTTAGTTAAACTAAAAAAGCTTACAGAGTCAGGGTCTTAAAGGATATAGTTGAGTAAAGATTCAGTAAGCTGTTGAAGTGAGTAGAAATGGGAGTAACAAAAAAGGCTAAAGTAATGTTTACTTGCGAACATGAAACAAAATCGGATTTAGAAGCGTGGGCCAAATCCGAGCGAAGAACTGTCTCGAATCTAGTTGAAGGGGTAGTTGTTGCCGCCCTTGCCAACTGGAAAGAATCTGTGTCTACAGATGCGATCGCTAAAAACAAATCAAATGATTAACCCATCTGCCATTGATTTAAAATCACTGCCCTGGCTTCTCCCCGTTTTGACAGCTATCAGCGATCGCGATTGGGTACGGTTCAAGGAACTTGAAGTCAGTTTTGCTCTCCACTCACGGGATCGAAACTTGGGCAGATGTTTTCAACTGGAGAATCATGCCCACGTTAGAACCAGAGGCTAAAAGATGGCTGTTAGTGACAAAATGCAGCCAAGGTATTAAGTCAGTCAAAATCTTAGATTAATGTCAAGTTGAAGCAGCATCAACAAATTGAATTATTTTTAGTCCACTAATACTATTAATACAGTGAAGTATTTATCTGGTTTTTAATGTTAGTTAAAAACTTGCAAAAGCTTTGCTGTGTATTGGCTTGGGAAAATAGATAAATTGTTTTATTTTATAAAGTTGAGATATTTATTATTTTTTTTGCCTGAGATAATTTACTATGTAATAAGACTATACCCTTAGTTCATCTTTTCTAAGTGTCATGTCACCAGATATACATAAGAAAAGAATGCCTCCCCAAGACTCAACTTGCTTGTAACAAGTTGTTTAACAGTCCTAGAAGACACCCCTTTGTTTTGTTTGAAAAATATTCAAATTTCTTTATAACCTAATGTTATCAGTTCCTAGTACTTCTTACAACTTCCTACAACAGGTTATAGAGAAATTTAATTAAAACTTTGGTGAATCTTCGGGGGAGGTAAAGCCCACACAATTTACCTCACAAGGATTTCACAATGGTAGCCGTTTTAAAAGGACAAGAGAGCGTTGGCCGCTCCGTTATGCCAGAGGCGTTCGCCTCCTTCGACATCCGAAATTTTCAAGATCAGTTAGAGCCTTCCAAAGCTAAAGATAAGTTTATTTGTCCAGTTTGTGGCGGGAATGACTTATCTATCGTCCCAGAAACCGGAAAGTATCAATGCTTTAACGGCTGTGAGTGCAAACACGTCAGAGAGGCGATTAAACCTTGGGCTGAAGTGGTGGCAGAAAGGGCAGGGGCTAATTACACTCCATCCCTAAACCGTTTGGCAGCAAAGCCCAAGAGAATCTTGCCCAAAAGTGCGCCAATTCCAGATGGTGAATTAGGTTTGGTGATGTTGACGGATACTGCGACCGATATTCCCCAACCGAAAGAATTAACGAGTAGACCACCAAAAGGACTTCCCGGCAGTGCCACCGAAACAATCTATCCTTACTCAGAGTCGCAATGGATAGTCCGCTACCAGTGGTCAGATGCCAGTAAAGAAAAAGGTTACGAAAAGACCTTTCGGCAATGGCATAGGCTTCCAGATGGCACACCAGAAATGAGAAAGGGCGATAAACCTTGGGGGGCATATCGCATTGATGAAGCTTTAGCCTGTGCTAAATCTGTGGTGGGAACCCCGGCACTACTCCAGCATGAGGGTGAGGGATGCGTAGAAGTTGGCAGAGCAAATGGACTTTGTGGATTTACATTTCAGGGCAGTGGATGGGATAAGAAAACAATTACCTCGGAATATCAACGAGCTTTTGATAGTGGTGTCGGAATAATTGTTTTTCTGCATGACCCCGATGACACTGGATTAAAAAAACTCCAGACGTGTTCTGAGTGTGCAGCAGAAGTAGGAATTGCATTTATTGGAATTAGCCCCAATAGTATCTGCCCCGATTTACCATATAAGTCGAGTGACATCAAAGAAATTTTGGGGCAAATGGAAATACCAGAATTTATCCGTCGGTTAGAGCAGGAGATTCACGCAGCCGTAGCAGAGCGAAAGCAAGCAGAGCGATCGCAACAGGCAGAATCCGAAACTATTGAAAAAGAAGTTACGGATTTATCTAATTCCAAAATAGATATTGACCCAGCAGACCCAGAGGCATTTTACTTGCCTGTATGCACTGCCATGAATTTACCCTACTCTAACTGCGTGACTTCTGGTACTTTTGATGGCTGGGCTTACCGAAAAGTCTTTCCTCAAACTGAATGGATGGTAGTGAATTCATCCTTTTACAAGTGGTCACAAGAGAATTTGGTCTGGCAGCACCAAGATGATAATAAAGCTTACAAGCTCCTCGCAGACGCTGGAGAATCCGCTTACAAGCTCTCTTACACAAAGACATTTGGCTGGAGAATAACCAAACCTTACGAAACCAACGCACACAAGGAATCTGCCTTTAAATATTGCCGCAGTCGCTTAGAACCAGCAGAACCACTGCCAACCAATACTCATTTATTAGGGTTTAAGAATTGTGTTGTTGATTTGCGAACTGGTGAACAAATGCCTCATCGCCAAGATTTTTACCTCACTAATATCATTCCCCACGATTACGAAGCCAACAAACCATGCCCAGAAGTTTTTCTGAAATTTCTAAATGAGAGCTTTGGGTCAGAATTGGTTGAAGTGATTCGGGCGTTCACGAGTATGTTTTTAGACCCAACTGCCCCTTATGGTCGGTTTCCCCACTTAATTGGCTTAAGTGGTGGGGGCAAGGGGACGCTAGGAC
>NZ_NOLK01000262.1:0-6115 GCF_002245985.1 Nostoc sp. 'Peltigera membranacea cyanobiont' 232 | reverse complement strand
TAGATATAAGCGGTCAGTAGCATCCTTGGCGGTTCTAGGTGATGAGCAGGTAAACTGGCGACCAAATCAGTTTGGTTACGAGTTGTTTGGCACTAAAGTTGAGTTTCAGTTTCCAATTGTCAAATTGCTAGACTATCAACAACGTCAGTCGGAACTAGAAGCCAGCCGTAACCCTTTGGCGACTGTAGTGATGGCACATTTAGCAGCATTACAAACCAAGAGCGACAGGTTAGAACGTAAGCAGCAAAAACTAAGTTTAGTGCGGAGACTGTACCAGCAGGGATTTGAACGTGAGGATGTTCTAAACTTGTTGGCTTTTGTAGACTGGGTGTTGACACTCCCCCAAGATTTAGAGCGAGAGTTTCTTTTTGAAGTAGAACAATTGGAGGCAGAGCAACGTATGCAGTATGTTACTTCTTTTGAACGCAGTGGTATTGAAAAAGGTAAGCTTGAAGCTTTGTTAAAAGGTATAGCCTTGGGATTAAAGCTCAAATTTAGTGAATCAGGTCAAAATTTATTACCCGAAATCGAATCTATCCAAGATGTAAGTGTGCTAGAAGCCATTTTGGAGGGCATAGATGCAGCGAGTACTGTCTCACAATTGCGTCAAATTTACCAGTCGCCCACAACCGATACCCAGCAATGAAATTGAGTATCGCCCAATTTCCCTATCCCTGACTCCATAAGCCTAAGACGAATTTAACTAAAACAAACTATGCCCAAGACTTGGAACATTAAAATAGACAACTATATTCAAGCCAACCCCAATTGCATCATCGCCACTGCTCATGTAGACTCGTTCCCCACAGACCTACCCCTAGAACCGAACATCCGGGAACCGAACCGCAAAAGCGCGACCTACAGACAAATCTTCGACTCACTGACTACCGAACCCGAAAAATTCTTCTCCCGCCATAGTGGAATCGTTCTATCAGCCAATAAAGTAAAACCAAGCAAAACCTCACTCGAATTAGAAGTCTTAGAAGCAAGCGAGGGCGGTAGCGACGGTATTATCAACGGGGGGCATACAGTTTTAGCCTTTGAGCAAGCGAAAAATTACAAATATGACCTAACCGAAGCCAGGGTAAAAGTTACGATTCACATCGGACTGACTGAAGAATCAGCCAAAGATATAGCCCTGGCAAGTAATACCACAACGCCAGTAGATTCTCGCTCCAAAGTCAACGCTAGGGGTGATTACAAATTCATCAAGCAGTATTTAGCTTCCTTAGAACAGAAAGAAGATAGAAAATTTAGAATAGCCTATTACCAAAACCAAAGCGGCGCTCCCAGAAACGCTCAGTGTAATGTCACCCATTTGCTCAAGCTCCTTTACTGCCTCGATAGAAATAAATATAACCCCGACAGCAATAAACGAACCAAACACCCAGCAGGGATGAGTCTTCCAAGTAACATCACAGATGCAGAAAGGGAAAGATTAACTGCCTTACTGCCTCTCTTGACTCATGCTCTGTGGATAGAGCAAAGACTCTACGAAATAATCCAAGAACATATCAGCAACCCCAGAAAAAAGGGTGCCAACGATTTAGCTTCAATAGATATACGTAAAACGACGTTGTTGCCTGACAGCAAGTACTATTTTGGGTTTGGTGCGCCAACTGACCTGGCACTGCCGATAATTGCGTCCTATCGGGTATTTCTCGATAAAGACTATAAATGGATTCTGCCGTTTAACGAATTTGCTGAAGATTTCCTCCAACACCTGTGGAATAACTATTTCCGCAAATACTTGGTGTCGGAGAAAACAGCAGGAAATACAGTCGGTACAAAAATCAGCCGCAATCAAGAGATTTGGGAAAGTTTGTACATTTCGGCGCAGAGTTATCTAAATCAGCACTTGGTGAAAATGGTCAACTCCAGTAAGCAAGAATCAGAATCGAAGGTAACACAAGGTACAAACAAGAGGGGAAAAGGGAAAAGGGATGAACTCAACGCGACTACTGTTCCCAAATAGTTTTTTACCGAACAGGGTATGGGGTATAGGGGAAAGATTTTTAGTCCCCATACCCTAGTTGAATTTTCCAGTTAAGTCAGGAACTTTCAAAATAGCTTGAGTAATGCCAGCTAATTAATTTTCAACAAGTTAAGTTATGACCCAACATTGGGAATCAGCTTAACCGGAACTGCAATATTTCTAATCTCTCTTGTGGGGGAGTTTTCCCATCCAAATGTTCGGCACTAATATAATTACGAGAAAATTCCGCAGCCAGGGCACGAGAATGTTCTAAGCTACAGGCGAAAATAACTGTACGAAGATTTCGTGCATATTTAAAGTAATTCTCAAGGATTTCGCTAACCCCAATCTGGCTAGTGACGGCAACCGCTAGCTCTTTGGCTCTAAAATCACCACGAGATTTTGCAACTCCAAGAGTAGAAATAGTTTGATTCGTTGCAAATAATCGAAACTTACTTAAATACCCAGCCTGAATTAATTGAGCAGTGTCAATGCCAATAACCAAATCATCAAATAAATCAACAAAACCTTGACCGTCAATTCTCTGGGGAGTGGCAGTTACACCTAATATCTGGGCACTTTCATAATGTTCAATTAGTCGCCGATAAGATAAAGCAGTTGCATGATGCGCCTCATCTAATATCAAAAGTCCAATGTTCATTGGCAACTCTAATACCTCTCGTCTGCTCAACGTTTGAACGCTAGCAACTTGGATTCTCCGTTCGGGATTAGCCAGAACACCTGCTTTGATAATCCCAACTGGTTCACCGATAATTGCTGAGAGTTTTTCGGCAGCTTGAGATATTAACTCAATCCGATGGGCAATAACTAAAACTTGCTTCCCTTGCTCAAAGAATTTATGAGAAATATGTGCAAAGCACACCGTTTTCCCGGCGGCTGTCGGGAGTTGTGCAAGCACCCGCCTATTACCATTCTCCCAAGAATTCCAAATATCTTTTATCCACTGATGTTGATAATCTCTAAGTTCGTAGGTAACAGGCATTTAATCTACCTCAACAATGATTTTTCTCCCGTGGGAATATTGCTCATTATGCCACAAGCTCTTCAAGTTAAGATACCGACAATCTCAGTTCTAAAAGTAGTAAAGATGTTTTGGATTCATTTGATGCGATTTTACTTCATCAAGAGCAAATTATATAGACAATAAGCTGGAGATGATACACTGCATTATCTTATCTCGCCACTGTTGTAAATGACTATACTTGCTTTATTATATTGGCGAGTTTTATACTGTGCGATAATGCTGGACGCGATCACTCACGGGAGACACGGCAACACCGTTGTCGTCTTTTGCAAGTGGTATTAGATTTAAGATGGGGAAATATACTTCTTGAAAAATCAGAAAATTTGGCATCGAACTAACAAATTAAATTCGCAATCTCAAATGCCGGCGATATTTCTAGATAAAGATGGCACTTTAATTGAAAATGTACCAAACAATGTTTATCCGCAATTAATCGAAATCAAAATCGGTGCTATTGAAGGATTACAAATACTTAGCAAAGCTGGATATAAATTAATTGTGATTACTAACCAGTCGGGAGTAGCACGGGATTATTTCCCAGAATCTGCCTTGGCGGGAGTGGAAGCGCGATTGAATGAAATATTAGAAAAAGCGGATCTATCGTTAGATGGATTCTACTACTGTCCCCATCATCCAAATGGTGTAATATCTGAGTATGCAATTGCTTGCGAATGCCGTAAACCAAAACCAGGCTTGATTTTACGTGCAGCTAGCGAACAAAATATAGATTTACCAAATTCTTGGTTTATTGGCGATAATCTCAGTGATGTAAAAGCTGGACATAGTGCAGGGTGTAAAACGATTTTGATAGATCAGGGTAATCAGTCTCAGCCCGAAATGTCTCGTTTAGGAGTTGCTGACTATATTTTGGTTAATCTTTCAATAGCAGCACAGGTGATATGTAAACATTCAGGATCTAATTTCTAGGATTTATGGTATGAAGTTATAGAAATTGCTGGAACAGGAAACTTAGAAAAATTTAGTGTTATCAAACGTCGTTGAATTGCCCAGGTGCGGTGCGATCGCTCTCCTCTAAGAATGACAGCAGTCGCATCAAGCGAGCGCTTACTGCGACTGAGGGGACAGCGCCTTGCGGTAAACGATTTTGTCAGCGCCCGCTTGATAAAAGTCGCGTATCCGTGCTTCTTCTTCATAACCACACTTGCGGTAGAACGCTCGCGTGCGCTCGAAGTCCGGCGTACCTGACGTTTCCACCAGTAGTACACGCCCGCCGCGTCTCATCAATGTTTGTTCAACGTAGCGTAGCAGGGTCGCACCACGTCCTTGTCCTTGTCGGTCGGGTCGGATAGCAATCAACTGTAGATTCCACGTCTGATCAGTCATCCGTTCCATCTCACAGTAAGCGACCCCAACTGCCCCATTGTCATCGTCGGTAATCCAAAAGCGTTCAGCTTTGCCGTCTAGTAGAGAATCGCTGTCGCTGCTACCACCGAAGTAATCGGACAACATTTCGCCAAGCTCCTCAAGTTGGTTTGGTTGGAACAATCCGGTTGCATCGGCTAAGGCAATCAGCGCGGTTGTGTCATCGGGCATGGTCGGTCGAATCATTGCGAACTCCGTGTGTAAAACAGGTTAGCCTCTGGAGGGCTTATTATTGCAACAATCGAATGATAATTTATTTTGATAATAAAAATTAATATAAATTTTTTCTGAGTTTATCCTAAATTTTTATTTATCAATTCACCTAGCAAATTTTAATCAAAATATCAGTCCCATCTTTGATAAAAACGTGATAATTCATATAGCAACTAAAGTGCAGATATGCACAGAGTGAGATGATGACAACTCCAACCCAAGAAGAAATTAGATTTGCAAAAGCCTTACATCACATAGCTTATTGGCACAGATGGGTTGATATTTAAGCGATCGCCAATGGGAAGGGGTGTGCGAAGACTACAGTCCTAACAGTACTGGATGGGACTATTTCACCCATGACCAAGCCAGTTCTCGCGCCTACCGTTGGGGTGAAGATGGTATTTTTGGTATTTCTGATAATCATCAACGGCTTTGTTTTGCGACGCCGAATAGCCCGTCGTAGACATCGCTATTTGGAATGATGAAAATTCTATTCTCAAAGAAACCTTAGCTTGGTCTATTAAATAAAGGAATTCACAACCGAATGTCAATTCATAACTTTACTCTATCCCGCCAGTTATTACGCAACTTGTCCATCATTTCGCTGACTGTTTTACTCCTATATAGTGCATCTCGTGTGATACTTCCTGCTCCGGCCACTGATATCTCGACTGCCATACCGCAGGGAAAGCAAGTAGCGGTTTTCGCTGGTGGGTGCTACTGGGGAATGTCAGCAGTTTTTGAGCATCTATTAGGTGTTTCTGATGTCGTTTCTGGCTTTTCTGGAGGCGATGCAAGAACCGCAGACTACACACTTGTCAGTGCTGGATTAACTAATCATGCTGAATCCGTAAAAATCACTTACGATCCATCAAAAATATCATATAACCAGCTTCTGAAGGTCTACTTTTTGGTAGCGCATGATCCAACAGAGTTGAATCGACAAGGCCCAGACTCAGGTAAGCAATATCGTTCGGCGATCTTTTTTGCTAACGATGAGCAGAAACAGGCTGCACAAGAATATATCGCTCAACTCAACAAATCGCAAATCTTCGACAAGCCGATTGTCACAGAATTAGATTCTTTGAAAGGTTTTTATCAGGCTGCGGCATACCATCAGAATTATATAGTGCATCATCCGAGCGATCGCTATGTGGTAGTGAATGACTTGCCAAAACTGGCTAAACTTCAAGCAAAGTTCCCTGATATGTATAGCAAGTAAGGGGATTTGCAGCATTCGGCTTTTAACATCCCCTTGAACCCGTGAAATATTAGCCTATCCTGTAAGATGCTCGTCCATGCTTCTCCAGATATTGCTGGTCATACTCTTCTGCTCTATAGAATTGTGATGCAGGTACAATCTCCGTCACAAACTGATTGTAATTTGGAATTGATTTGACAAATTGCTGAAGATTTTCTGCAACACCTACTGTCTCTAAATAAATAGCTTTCAATCTACAATATCAACTCGCTTTAATGCAGCCATCAATTCTGTCATA
>NZ_NOLK01000261.1:0-6240 GCF_002245985.1 Nostoc sp. 'Peltigera membranacea cyanobiont' 232 | reverse complement strand
TGCGAGTCCATGCGATTGCTTGTCTGCGACACGCTCTTGCGAACGTCGTTCCTCCTCTCTACGAGACGCACTTGCGTTCGCAATGACAGTTATTCTTTCATGGGAAAATAAAAACTGGGATGCACCCTGCCATCTCTGGCTCAACAGCGATCGAACTAATATTTAGTTGTGTAAGGATCTAGATATCTGATGGCGAACAAAAATGTATTGATTTGGTTAGTTTTTAAACAACACGTGCAATAGCTTCCAGCTAAAGTCATTGGAGAGCAAAATCCAAGTCACTTTCAATTAACTTTGCATCTGTTAGGTTAACCCCACTTAAATTGCAAAAGTGAAATTTTGCCCCTCTAAGGTCTGCTAATGATAGATTAGCTCCTGTTAAATCTGCATCCGTGAGGTTAACTTCACTTAAGTTAGCCCTACTTAGATTAGCACCCCTCAGTGAAGCTTTTTGTAGGTTTGCCTTAGTTAAGTTTGTCCTCATTAGGTACGCCTTACTCAAATCGGCACCATTTAAATTAGCTTGGCTTAAGTCTGCCGCCGTTAAATCAGCTTTACTTAAATTGGCTTGACTTAGGTTTGCCCAACTCAACAAAGCATAACTTAGGTTAATTTCACTCAGCTTCATTGATGCAAGTACTGCACACCTCAAGTTAGCATTAATAAAATTTCTTTCTCCCATTGCATAACGACGTAAAACTTCATCAGTTGTTACTCTGTCTAAAACAGCTTTTGAAGCGCCTTGGTAACACCATGTAGCTTCTAATAGTTTAGCAGCAGTATTAACAGCTACCTCATCACATTTAGCAATTATCACACCATTGCAGCCATCCCATTGACCGTTAAGCATAAGGGCAATCTCACTAGCAGCAGCAATTGAATCAAATAGTAAAACAGATTCTTTGCGCTGTTTTAACCAACTATTCCAACCAATCGAGATAATATTTTTCATTTCTATAAGTTTTGGTGCATTAGGTATAAATTTGAGCGACTGTATCGTGTTGAGTCAAACTAAGATTGAGACTTCCAGAAATAACAATGGTTTTCATAAAGCAAATTTGACTTACTTTTGCTTTTTTTAGGCTATCGTAAATCAGAATAAATTTTGAGGCGATTATAGAGCAATACAGTTCAGTTAGGAATGCAAACTTAATAACCTGTAATTCTGATAGAACAGAGAATGGTGTCGTACTCTCCTTGCTAACACACCCTACTTTTACACTTTATTTAATCCACGTTCCTTAAGGCTAAAACTTTTTACCAAAGTCATTTTTTTTTACGAACCGCATTCGCGCAGCGTCTCGTAAGAGAAGGATGCAGAGAGAAGAAATAAAGAAATGCTTAACTGAACCGTATTGTGTTAAGTAGGCAAGCACAAATAAATATAACTATGTAACGAAAAGTAAAAGCGGTGAAAACCTTGTGATTGCTTCACTCCACTTCGTTGCGTTCGCAATGACATAGTTATAAATTTTCTCACCCACCTACTTATTGGCGACTGGTGCAAGTCCTGATTAGTTGCCGCAGGCTACCGCAGAGGACAAGGAGAAATAAGAGTTTGAAAGATAGTTGCCGTCAGTCCTGTAGTTAAAACTTATACCGATAATTAGTAAAGGGGATAGATGACATTCGTTTACTGCGAAGCACCCATCCCCGAATAGCTGCCCAGATAATGAACCTGGAATCCTATAGTCCGGTATCTAATCATCCCAGTATCGTCCGATATATGTCGATTGTCACTGGGATAGATACTGATTTACAAAATATCTACGAAAAGATCGTTACACAATTACTTTTATTCACCCCTTCCATCGCTAATAGCGCTGTCCCGTAAGCGGCTTCTGTATACACTGACGCTACTACAGGAACCTGCAAATGACGCGCCCTGATTGCAGTCCAAGTGTCATTTGCTGCACCACCGCCAGCAGTATAAACACGGCTCAACTTGTCTGCACCCTTATGCTGTAATAATTCATACCCTCGCGCTTCTATGCGGGCAATGCTTTCTAATAACCCATGCAGAAATTCTACTGGGCAATCTGGGCGTGGTTCCAATCGTGGGGGTAAATTGGGATCGTTAATCGGAAAGCGATCGCCTACCTTCAACAAGGGATAATAATCTAACTCGCTAGCTTTTGATGCGTCAATCTCCCGGCTAAGGCTTTCTAATTCAGCGTTTGTGAAAAATTGCTTCAACACTGCACCCCCAGTATTAGAAGCACCCCCAGTCAGCCACAAATCCCCCAGGCGATGGCTGTAAATTCCATATCTGGCATCTTCTACACGGGTACGACTTAATAACTTTAGTACCAATGTTGAACCAAGGGAAGTCACGGCTTCACCAGGTAATTTTGCGCCACTGGCAAGAAAAGCCGCGATACTATCAGTTGTGCCAGCACACACCAAGCAATCACGACGTAAACCGAACTTATCCGCAATTTGAGGTCGCAATTTGGCAATGGGAGTGCCAGGAGTTAAAACTTTGGGTAGCTGAATCGGTATTTGCAACTTTTCTAGCCATTCTGGGTATTTCAACTCTTCCACGTCATAACCCAGCTTTAAAGCATTATGGTAATCGCTAATCCCTAAATACCCATGTAGGATAAACGCCAGCCAATCTGCTTGATGCAGGAAATATCTAGCTTCACTAAAAGCGGGTAATTGCTTCATCCAGAAAAGTTTGGCTAGGCTAGAGGTGGCACTCAACACAGTATGATTAGGTGGTGCTATCCGCCTCAAATGCTCTAACACCAATGATCCCCGCGCATCGTTATACAGCAGTGGCGCATCTGTTGGATTGCCAGCAGCATCCACCAGCAAGACTGTGGAAGAAGTCCCATTAATTGCGATCGCTTTAATTTTTCGCCGCAACTCTTCAGGTATTTGTTCCACCAGCACAAACAAAGCCTCCTGCCAAATTTTTGGCGTAACGGTGGCTGGTGAGTCCTGGAAGGGATATCGCACCTCAGCCTGAATAGAAGAGGCTTCCTCGTCAATCACTACGCCACGTGCGCCAGATGTGCCGAAGTCGATACCCAAATACAAATTCATAATTTTTACAAATTTTTTTAATGGAGAATAAATAAGAACTACTGATTAATAACTGCTTTTGTTGCATCTTGTAACAAGATATTCCCCAATTCTGGCAAAACAAGGAAAAGTAGTAAACGAACTGTTCAAAATCTATTCAGGTTAGGAGGTTTTCAGCCATGCCTATCTTAGATACTCTGTACATCGCTCAGATATCTTCCATCTCGGATACTCAAGTCTACATCGCTCTAGTTGTGGCGCTGATTCCAGGAGTTCTAGCTTGGCGATTAGCCACAGAACTTTACAAATAACGCTTCGATGTGACACAGTTAAAAAGCTAATAATCCTGGCAGTACGGGGTGCAGTTTCCAGATGCTGATGGCTTTATGCCATAAGTAGCTAGGAAACTAGCACTTACGTAAGCCAGGTTATTTTTTAACTGCTGCAACACTTGTAGCTATTTCAAAAAAATGAAGTAATATGACAGCTAAATCAAGCAGTAATTAGCGCCAGAGCGCTTTTACAGTGCTTCCCTTCACTCAGCGAGGTTATTTTTTAGCATCATGAACGCGATTCAACCCTCCAGACCACCGTTACAACCTATACAAAAACGCCGGGTTACTCCTCGACCAAAGCGGCATCTTCGTCAACGTTCTTACCAGGTGATGGCACTGGAAAGCACAGCCAAGATAGCGGTTAATCTTGTGGTTACAGCCGTTGCAGCATCTGCTCTAGCACAACTTTTGCCTTATCATTGGTTACAGCAAGAAAAGTTGCGAGAAATTAGTACTGAAGTCAAGCTGATGGAAGGACATGTCAATGGTTTACAGGCGGAATTTAGCCGTAACTTCGATCCGCAACAAGCTAAAAGTATTAGACAACAACAAGGATACCGATTCGATCCTAGCCAGCGTCGCGTTGTGTTGATGAATCAGGATACTCGAGAAGATGAACAAACAGAGTCATCACCCTAAGAACAATAGGGAGTTTAGGATTATTTAGGTTTCTTGTGCTTCTGGCTACGTATAAACCGGGTGTTTTTTATATTATTGCTAATAAATAATGGTTAGTAGCTAATTTTTGAATAGCTATGTAGTTATCATCTATTAGTAAAATACAATTCAAAATTTAATCAATTATTTTGAATTCTGAATCCTCCAGAATAACTAATCTACCAAATAAGATGCTCAGGAGATAACAAATCGTTTAGCCAACTTTCGATTTGTAAACGCAACCGAGAAACGGTAAGGGACTTAGTTGTTTCGAGATCGGGCAATTGAGTGAGGGCGCGACGATAATCAGCGATCGCACAATTCCAGTCACCCCAAAGATGGTAAGTTCGGCCACGTTCAGCCCAGATATGACCTTCTAGTTGACCGAAAAGCAGTGCTACCTCAAAATTCTCAATTGCCTCTTCATATTGCCCTAAGTCACGCCAGGTAATGCCTCTGTTAATCCACGCTCGGACATGACAAGGATTCAAATCAATTGCTCGATCGTAGTCGGTAAGTGCTGCTGCTAATTCTCCACAAGCCGCGTAGTAATTTGCCCGATTATTATAGGCACTAGCCAAATAGGGATTGAGCTTGAGGGCGGTGTTATAATCGTAAAGCGCTTTTGGTCTTTCACCACTTTGGAAATAAATCAGTCCCCGGTTGTTGTAATCAACGGCATTATGCGGATGGCGGTAAATTAGTTGGGTTAAAAGTGCGATCGCCTCGGTATAATCTCCTTGTTGAGCCGACTTTAAAGCAAAAGAGCGTAAGTAGTTATTTTCTAAAGTAGATGCGCTGCGATCGTTTTTGCTCTCCTCTGGTACTTTATTTGTATTATTTAAAACATATTTATATTGCTTGCTTTGCTGGTCATCGTCAGCTAAAAATGAGTGAATATTCATCTTTCCCTGCCTAAAATCCCTGCTTTGTGAAATAAAATTCTAGTTTTTTATCAGTAGTGGTTTTACCACTGTGTTTATTCTTAAGGTATTTAGGGTTACATGAAAGCCATCTAAAGGGAGAACTTAACCTAGCCGCACAAGAAAAATCTACGCCCTAAATAAACAATTGCTCCTCAAACCTAATCATGGATACTCGATCCCAAAGGGGAATTCCAGAAATAGCAGATGTGAATCTCAAAGACTGGTCAAGTAGTGAGAGCGACAAATTGGTAGAATGCCAACAAGTCGTTCGTTAAAGAGGGGACTGGGGACTGGGGACTAGGTACTGGAAAAAATTAGTTTAACCCCAATCAGCAATCACCAATCCCCATCGCCCCTAATCCCCAGAGGGGGCCCCGAGTTCCCCAATCCCCCAGCATCTAGATTTAATTTTTAAGTTTTGAGAAATTTTCTGATGACAACTGCAATTTCCTATCCCAATGCGCCTGATTTAGCAACCGATGACTACATTGTTATCGGTTTGGCAACCTGCTTCGTCAAAGAAGATGGAGAAGTTTATCAAATCGAAGTTATAGAACCGATTCCTTCTGCGGCTTTGGAAGCGCTTTTAAAGGGCATTCCTACCTCCTATAAGCTGGCTCATGCAACAACTTTGGGATCTGTGTTAGATGGCGATTCACAACTGGTGCCAGATGGCTTTCCAGAGTCGGCTCAGTTTGGAGAAGAATTTGTGCCACGGGCATTTGCAGCAGCACGTACCTACAAGCGTCGTGAATCTGCAAAATCCCTGATCCCATTAGGTACAAACTATACTGAATTTAAGTATTCCATTGAGCGCAAACGGGTGCTAAATGCCGCTAGAGTTGTAACGAAAGAAGATAACGTTAAACAGCATTCTCACACTCACAAAGTTCTTTAAGTAATTATGCTCAAACTTTACGGGGGCGCTCGGAGTCGAGCCTCAATTGTTCAATGGTATTTAGAGGAAATCCAAGTTCCTTACGAATTCGTCAAACTCGATATGCAAGCGGGTGAACACCTCAAGCCTGAATATTTGGCAATTAACCCAGTTGGTAAAGTTCCAGCAATTGTTGATGGGGATTTTCAGCTTTGGGAATCTGGGGCAATTTTGCTGTATCTTGCTGAGAAATATGGTAAAACTCCACTTTCACTAGAGGAACGTGCTGTATTTTCCCAGTGGGTATTGTTTGGAAATTCTACCCTAGCTACAGGGATTTTTGTAGAAGCAAATCGGGAGCGAGAAATGCCCCGCTTGTTGAATGCATTAAATGAAATTTTCAGTAAGCAGGCTT
>NZ_NOLK01000260.1:0-6254 GCF_002245985.1 Nostoc sp. 'Peltigera membranacea cyanobiont' 232 | reverse complement strand
TCCCCAATCCCCAATCCCCTATCCGTTCATCTCCTGGACAAAATTTGTATAGACATTACCCTGCAAAAATTGTGGAGTTTCCATAATTTTTTGATGAAACCCAATGGTGGTGGGTAGTCCAGTTATGGCACATTCCCGGAGGGCGCGTTTCATGCGGTTAATAGCAGTGGGTCGATCTGGGGCCCAAACAATTAACTTGCCGATCAAGGAATCGTAGTAAGGCGGGATTTGGTAATCTGTGTAAACGTGAGAATCAATCCGAACACCAGGGCCTCCAGGCGGCAGATAGCCACTAATCCGTCCTGGAGAGGGGCGAAAGTCATGATCTGGATCTTCAGCGTTGATCCGGCACTCGATCGAATGACCCCGCAAAACTACTTGCTCTTGGGTAAGCTTGAGTCTTTCTCCTTGAGCAATCCGAATTTGTTCGGCAACCAAATCTATCCCAGTAATCATCTCTGTTACAGGATGTTCTACTTGAATTCGGGTGTTCATTTCCATAAAGTAGAATTTACCGGATCTATCCAAGAGAAACTCAATAGTACCCGCCCCACTGTAATTAATGAATTGGGCAGCTTTGACAGCAGCTTGTCCCATTTTTTCACGCAAGTCTTGGTCGAGAGCCGGACTTGGTGCTTCTTCTAGTAGCTTTTGATTTCGGCGCTGAATTGAGCAATCCCGTTCACCCAAGTGGATGACATTACCGTAGTTATCCGCCAAAATTTGAAATTCGATGTGGCGGGGACGTTCAATAAATTTTTCGATGTAAACGCCAGAATTCCCAAAAGCTGCTCCTGCTTCCCCTTGGGCTGCTAAGAAAAGTTTGACAAATTCATCTTCAGAACGAACTAGGCGCATACCCCGCCCACCACCGCCGGCTGTGGCTTTGATCATCACTGGATAGCCGATATCTTTGGCGAATCTTAATCCTTCTTCCTCGGATTCTACTAACCCCTCAGTACCTGGCACTGTAGGGACTCCAGCTTTTTGCATGGTTTCTTTGGCAGTGGATTTATCACCCATCAGTTTGATAGCTTCTGGAGTTGGGCCGATAAAAGCTATATGATGGTCAGCACAGATTTCTGCAAACCGGGCATTTTCTGCCAAAAAACCATAGCCTGGATGAATGGCAGTGGCATTGCGTGTCAGGGCGGCAGCAATAATATTGGGAATATTCAAATAACTTTTACTGCTAGCTGGTTCGCCAATGCAAACCGCTTCATCAGCAAGTTGGACGTGGAGAGCATTCCGGTCAACGGTGGAGTGAACCGCGACTGTGGCAATTCCCATTTCTTCACAGGCGCGGAGAATGCGAAGGGCGATTTCTCCCCGATTGGCAATTAATATTTTGTCAAACTTCATTTTTTAGTTTCGATATCATTACCAGTAGATTGACATTTTCCCCGATCCAACTTGAAACGACGCTTCCGCATTATTTAAAATTATCACAGGAGATTCGCCACCCTGATTCTAAGCAAACTCGCATGTTGCAGGCTTGCTGCCTTTACAGGTTTTACTACACTAACAACATTGCTGCTGTAAGTCTTGGCTAGCTTACCAAACTGGGCTTTTGCGATTCGCGATCGCACCGCATCTCCCAAAGTCGCTCTACCCTTTTTAATATCACTTGTGCAGATGCTAAATTTCTGTCAGTCTGATACCGCCTTGAAGAAATTTATATTTTTGAGAAATATAACTTTAGATATCACCTTACTATAATTATTTTCTTGTGCTATAGTCTATCTTTAGACAAGCCGTGCGGATGTGGCGGAATTGGTATACGCGCACGCTTGAGGTGCGTGTGGGCAATGCCCTTGCGAGTTCGAGTCTCGCCATCCGCATATTTTTGTTTGTCAAGGGTCAATAGTCAAGGGTCAAGAAACCTGAGACTATTGACCCTTAAATCTAGATGGTCATTGGTCAAAGCGCAAAATCTCTTGCGAGATTAGATGGTTTGCGGTTTGCCCAGGCATCAGAAATTTGTAAGAAATGACAAATGACAAATGACAAATGACAAGTGACTCTATGGTTTTTTATGCTTTTATAGAGATACGTGAAGTTTTGTAAAAAGCATTGAGTATTACTTTTACGCCGACAAATAACTTAAAACAGCCAGCAGCTTGGCATCGCCTCACTCCGATTTGGCAAGGAGGGGAGGAAGTGATTCAAAAAAGTTTACCTCATACTCAGCTAGCACCTGCTTGGCAGCTAATGCTTTTGGGTGATGGCTCTCCAACACGTCACTTGGAATTGCTTACAGGCGAGTCTGTAGAAGTAGATGTCATTGATATGTCATTGATTGGCATGGACTTGGATGCTGCACCTGATTTAATCCAAGCTGTCCCAGGGCCGCGACTACGGCGACAGGTGTGGCTGCGGACTGCTTCTGGTCAACGATTAGCTTATGCTACTTCGTGGTGGGAAGCCAGTCATGTAGATGAGTATTTGCAAAATCGTTCATTACCAATTTGGGCAAGTTTAGCTCGTCTCCGCACAGAGTTGTATCGGGATGTTCGAGGGATTTACTATGGTGACTCATTGGCGCTAGAGTCTGGTTTTGGAGTAACTGGGCCTTTTTGGGGTCGCCACTACTTGTTTTGGCATCATGGACAGCCACTAACCTTAATTTATGAAGTTTTTTCGCCTTATTTAACTAAATATTTGGGAGCTATGCAATTAAATTCCAAAAATCAGTAAGAAGTATGATGTGATGCAATGGCTACTGAGCAAAACCAAGTAGCTCAAATCATACAATGAAATTATCACATTTGGTAGTAGTGCCGTCAAACTAATGAGTTTACGGTGATGGTTTGCCGTTGTTCTGCGATCGCATCCTCTCTAAAATTGTTAGCAAGAAAGACACGAGGAAAGCTTTAATGAATACTGTTGTGCTAAATCTAGAACCGATTGCTCATTTAACTGATGAGCAATTTTATCAATTGTGTATTGCCAATGGTGATTTAAGCCTGGAAATGAATGTAGCGGGAGAATTAATAATTATGCCACCAGTAGGAGGAGAAAGCGGAAATCAAGAAGCAGATTTAATTACAGACTTAAATAATTGGAATCGTCAAGCTAAATTAGGGAAAGTTTTTAGTTCTTCAACTATCTTTATACTTCCCAACGGTGCAAAACGTTCACCTGATGCTGCTTGGATAAAATTGGAGCGGTGGGAAGCTTTAACACCAGAACAACGAAAAAAATTTCCGCCACTTGTACCCGACTTTTTGATTGAACTGCGATCGGAGACAGACAGGCTTGCACCAATTCAAGAGAAAATGCAGGAATATATTAAAAATGGTCTACGTTTGGGTTGGCTGATTAATCCTCAAGATCGTCAAGTTGAAATTTACCGACTTTTGAAAGCTGTAGAAGTTGTGCAAATGCCAGCAATTATTTCTGGAGAAGATATATTACCTGGATTTGAGTTGCAAGTATAAGAGGGTTGCAAATTACACCTAAATAAATCTTCCAACAAGCAAGAATTTCCTACTGATGTTAGCAAGAAAGACACGAGGAAAGCTTTAATGAATACTGTTGTGCTAAATCTAGAACCGATTGCTCATTTAAGCGATGAGCAATTTTATCAATTGTGTGTTGCCAATGGTGATTTAAGCCTGGAAATGAATGCAGCCGGAGAATTAATAATTATGCCACCAGTCGGAGGAGAAAGCGGAAATCAAGAAGCTGGACTGATTGCTGATTTAGAAATTTGGAATCGTCAAGCTAAATTAGGGAAAGTTTTTAGTTCTTCAACTATCTTTATACTTCCTAACGGTGCTAAACGTTCTCCTGATGCTGCTTGGGTAAAATTGGAGCGGTGGGAAGCTTTAACACCAGAACAAAGAAAAAAATTTCCGCCACTTGTACCTGATTTTGTGATTGAACTGCGATCGGAGACAGACCGACTGTCACAGATTCAAGAGAAAATGCAGGAATATATCAAAAATGGTCTGCGTTTGGGTTGGCTGATTAATCCTCAAGAGCGTCAAGTTGAAATTTATCGACTTTTGAAAGTTGTAGAAGTTGTGCAAATGCCGGCGATTGTTTCTGGAGAGGATATATTACCTGGATTTGAGTTGCAATTATTATAGGTTGTCCCAAAAAATATTTCACTCATTATATGGTGCGATGGTGTACCCGCCTACTGTAAGCGATCGCTACCAAGCAAGGCCAAGTAGCTGAAATTCACTTGCAGCTTTATCCAGTTAGTTATATTGTCTAATGTTTGGAATCACAGATTTACTTGCGGAAATTTTCCCAATGAGGCGTTAATCTTAGCGAAACGTCCTACGAAATTCAACAAAGCGTGTTAAAAATGGTAACTGAGTCAAGAACACAGCTTTTGAAAGACTAGGGAAAGTTGATTATCTAAGTAACATCAGCATCTAAGGTAGAAAAATTTAATCCAATTAGCTGCCTTAAAGAATGGTTAAACCAGTTGATGTACTTGACTAATCAAGCAAGTAATGAGTTTGCAAGTATAAGGTATAGGTTTCAATGGCACCGCCTCTTGTGTCTGTTCCGATGAAGAAAAAAAAGAAACCGTCTCTGGTGCTGACGCTCTCGGCTGCTGGGCTATTGATTGGTGCGGGGACTCTAGCATACTGGTTGTTAAGTCAGAGACAAATATCTTCTGGCGATTTGCTAGTAGGTGCAAATATTATTCCTGGTGATGCGCTTTTTGCGGTTTCTCTGACAACAGATCCCCAGCAGTGGCAGAAATTGCGGCAGTTTGGGACAAAAGAAACCCAAGCAGAACTAGACAGAAATTTAGTAGAATTGCGCGATCGCTTTCTCACTAATAATGGTTACGACTTCCAGAAAGATATCGCTCCTTGGGTAGGCAATGACGTTACAATCGCAATTCTTGCCCCAGCAACAGCAAATAAAGCTGTACCAAAACCAGTTACCACTAATGAAGATGCTGCCAGCGATCAGCAGTCGATGGTGATGGTATTACCAGTGAAAAACCCAGAAATCGCCAAAAACATTTTGGCACAACCCAAAACCCTTAAACAAGGCAAATGGATTGACCGGATTTATCAAGGGATCGCTATTAAACAAAGTGAGGGACAAGCAGGGGAAAACTTCTCAGCAGCATTACTAGATGGGCGTTTTATAGTCATAACTGATAGTCCCAAAGCCACAGAACGAGCGATCGATGCCTACAAAAATCAAACATCCCTAGCGACAACAGGGGGCTTTGCTGATAATTTCCCAAAAATTGCCAACGATCAACCCTTTAGCCAGTTTTACATAAATGTGCCAACAGCAGCCAAAATAGCCGCAGCTTCTCCAAACCGCCCAATACCTGCTCAAGTTTTGGCTCAACTGCAAAATAACCAGGGTTTAGCTGGGACAATGACTTTAGAGGCAGAAGGAATCCGCTTCAAGGGCGTTTCTTGGTTAAACCCTAATAGTCAACGGGTGCTGGCGGTAGAAAACAAAGCTGGGCAAATGCAAAGCCGCCTACCAGCAGAAACCTTAATGATGCTTTCGGGGGGAAACTTACAGAGGTTGTGGGGAGATTACGTTTTAACATCTCAAGGAAATCCCCTCTCACCGATCGCACCAGAACAACTCAGAGGTGGGATAAAATCTCTTACCACTCTTGATTTAGATAAGGATTTGCTCAGTTGGATGAAAGGCGAGTTTTCTTTATCAGTGATTCCTAGTATTCCAAAAGAAGGTTCACCAGACAATTTTCGTTCGGGTTTAGTGTTTATGGTACAAGGCAGCGATCGTAATTCAGCTGAAGCATCCATAAAACAGCTAGATGATGTGATGAGAAATCAATACCAGTTCCAAGTCCAATCTGCGAAAGTTGCAGGACAACCCGTTGTTAACTGGGTTTCACCTTACGGTACATTAACTGCCACCCACGGCTGGTTAGATGGAGATGTCGCCTTTTTAGTAGTGGGCGCTCCCGTTACTGATAAAATTCTTCCCAAACCCAACAACACACTAGCTAGCACGATCCCTTTCCAACAAACAGTTCCTACAGAACCAAATCCCACAAATGGTCAATTTTTCCTGGATGTGGAACGAACTGTGAAAAATTTCCCTTTGCCAACTCTAATTTCTAATCAACAAATTTTGCTTGATGCAACGCGCTCAATTGGGATGACATCCGCCGTCAGCGACAGTCGCAGTAACATCTACAACATTTTTCTAGCACTCAAAAAAGTTAGTAACACGACTCCCTTGCCTAGTCCAGAAAGCAATAAGAGCAACTCTGCTAGATAGGAGAG